>JBLKOJ010000037.1:0-15451 GCA_047602745.1 Candidatus Woesearchaeota archaeon
TAGAATTATTTTTTTCATATTTTAATTTAAATGTGAATCTTTTATAAAGATTCTCCTAAATACTCCTCCTTATAAATCCAAAGAAGGAATACTTCTTTTTATAGAATTTTCTATGAAAAATTGGAAAATATACCAAAGCAAATAAATAACCAATTATTCCAAACATCCTTTTAAACACTAAGGGTCTTGATTTAATTAATTCATCTCTATAATCAACTCCTGAACTCTCATCAGGATGAATAACAATAGGCTTTTGATAATGAATAACTCTCATTTGTTTATCAAGAGCATCTTTTAAAAAAATATTTTCTTCTCCAACACATATTTTAGTACCAAGTCCATATTTTTCATCAAAAAATAATTTATGTTTCAAAGCAGATTTTCTCTTAAACGTAATCATCCAAGAAGTAATTGAGAGAATAGTAATATTAGTATGCTTAAATACTCTTTTTTTTTTACTAAATTTAGAGTGTAATGTACCTTTTTCATTTATTGCATTAAATGTAATAATATCAGCATTTTTATTTTTCTCATACGCTCTAAGTATAGTTTCATTAAACCCTTTCACATAGTTTAAATCATCATCACAAATAACACAAATATCACCAGTTGCATATTTTAACGCATTATTTCTATTTTTAGAAAGTCCTTTATTATGCATATATGTATAAACGACCTTTTTAGGAATTTTAGTAAGGGGTTTAATAGTTTTATCAGTAATTTGATGTGAAATAATAATTTCACAGTTAACAAGTTGGGGAACTAATTCTTTTAAAACTCTTTCAATTCCATTGTTCATCGTAGTAACTAACACACTAATTTTCATTATACTAAACTAAAATATTTAATTTTTATAAATCTAATGCTTACATTTTTAAAGTTTCCATTATCAAATTTATCATGAATGTTTCAAATATAAATTATTTTGATGAAAATAGAATGGATATTGTAATCAAATATTTATACGTTAAAGCATATATTGAACAAAAATATGTCAAATATTTCGAAAATTTATATCTTTCAAGTATAAAAAGAATTAATGGTGGTATTGAAGATGATAAAAAATCACCTCAAGATTTTTTAAAAAAATTTAATAAACTAATTAAGTCAATTGAAAAAAATGGGTTTAATAAAAAATATCCTATTCCAATTGGTGAAGATGGTATTTTACTTAATGGAGCTCATAGACTAGCTGTATGTATGTATCTTAATATTTCTCCTGAGGTGAAATATTTTAAAAAAAAATCAGAATTGAAGTTTGATATTAATTTTTTTGAAAAAGCAGGGTTTAAAAAAATTCACATATATAGAATAATTAATGAATATTGTAAATTAAAACCCAATAAAAATATTTTCATTTTATGGGAGCCTTCAAAAAAATATTGGAAATCAATTAAAAGTAAAATTTCAAAGTCTCAAAGAATAGTTTTTCAAAATCAATACAGATTAAATAAAAAGGCTATGAGAAATTTAATTAAAGATATGTATTATTATGAATTTAAACATTCTTTAAAAAATTATATCAATTTAAAGATTTCAAATCTAGAAAAATATTCAACTAATTCTCAAATTTTAGTTATTGTAACTGAACCAATTTTAAATACTCCAACTATTCAAATAAAGAACGAAATAAGGGAAAAATTACATAATAAAATTCCAAGGGAACTTTTTATCACACTTCATACAAATGACAATCTAGAACATAGCAGGTATTTGATAAATTTATTATTTAACTATAATAACATAGAGTATCTCAATTATATAAGTGATAAATATTCAAAGAAAGTTGAAAAAAAATTACTTTTTTTAGAAAATTTTATTCAAAAAAATAATATTAATAAAGAAGATATATGTATTGATAGTGGAACTGTCTTAGAGATATGTGGAATAAGAAGTTCAAGTGATATTGATATAATTGTAAAGGAAAAACCTAAAAATATAAAAAAAGTTCCACTTGTTGAGATTCATAATAAAAATATAAATTCTCATAAAACTAATATTAGTGATGAAGAAATAATTGATTTAGATTATTGTCATTTTTATTATAAAGGGTTTAAATGTGTAAATTTAGGGTTAATTAAATTAAGGAAAAACTCAGAATCAAAAAAAGAGAAGATAGATATTAAACTCATTGAAAATTTCCTCACAAAAAAAAAGTTTTCACATTTACATATATTTGAGGAATTAAACTTTAAATTTAAGGTATTTATATATTACTTTTTTAAAAAAACTTCTAATCTATTGTTTACAGAAAATCAAAAAAAAGTATTACTAAATAAACTTGAAAAAGTTGGAATTAAATTTTAGAATTATTTGTATAAAATAACTAATTCTCCTACTTCTTGAGTTTTAAATTTAAACTCTTTTGCTCTTTGTAAAATAATTTTTTTGGTATCTACTCCGTTGATAATATGAGGTTCAATAAAAATCATTTTAACTTTTGACAGCCACTCATAATTTTGTTGTAATAAATCTAACTCTGAACCTTCAATATCAATTTTCAATATATCAATGTGTTCAATATTAAATTCTTTCATCAATTGAGGGATTGAAGTTGCTTCAATTGTCCCATTATCAGATTTTTGAAGCTGAAACCCATATTTACTTCCAGTGGGATTTATTATTTCAAGTTTACATTTTTCAGACCAAATTCCAGTTTTCAAACTAAAACAATTAGAATAATTTTTTAGATTTTTATCTAAAATAGAGTAATTAGATGAATCAGGTTCAACACTAATAATCTTAGAGTTAGGAAATTTATTCTTAAAATATACTGAGACAGTTCCAATATTTGCTCCTAAATCAAAAATAACTTTAGGTTTGAAATTATATTTGTATGAAAAATCTTGAAATAAAAATGTTTGTTCAAATACTTCAAAATCAGATGTTTTCTTTCTCAAATAAATAGGAAACTTAAATTTTTTATGTTTAAATCTATATATTCCTTTTTTAGAATTAAATTTCATAATAAACATATTAATCCCCTTAAATCCAAAATAATAAACATATAACACTAATTTAATTATGTTAGTAATTAGGGTCTTATCTTTAAAAATTCAAAAATTTTAGAGAATAAAATCTTCTTTAAAACTCTTCTAATGAAACTAATCAACTTATTCACGAGTTATCAAATTAATTAATTTCTTTGACCTTTTTAAACTTATCTTTCTCATAAACAAATTTTTAGATTTTTTAATACTTTGATAATCTCTTTCATCAAGTATTGCAGGCATCTCTCTATTTGAACTCCAATCAATATAATGTAAGTTTTCTTGAATAGTATTTTCCTTAAATTTAGAGTTCATAATTATAGTATGAATATACATTTCATCAGGAGAATCTGAATATTCAAATACATCAAACAAATATTTTTCATTGAATTTTTCAACAACATATTTACAACTTTCAAGGTTTAACACAAGCCATTGAGAACCAAAATAATATTTAATATTTTTAGGAATTTTTTTCTTCCTTAAGAATAAATTTACAATTACAACATTAAATAAAATAAATATTCTATACTTCCAAACTCTAAAAAATTTATTATGAGGTGCCCAATTATACCCTAATGAATCATAAAAATGATATTTTGAAATTTTTAACCAAAATTCATTATTTTAAAATATTCAAGATATGAAGTATTTTTTTTAAACTCTTTGCAACTAATAAAATTTGTTGTTTGTTGTTCAAAAAATGTCTCAATTTGAGAAATAGGTTGTGTGTTTAAACACTCTGCACTAAGAAGTACAAAATGCTTAAATGTTCCATAGTTAAGAGCAGTTTTATATAATTCCATTTCAGCTCTAACCATTGAAAATCCTTTCCAAGTAATACTTATTCTGTTTTTTACAAATGTTATATCTTCTCTTCCAAATAGTTCATTAAATTTCATAATATCAACTTTTTTATCAACATGTATAAAAATATGAGACTTTTTAGAACTTAACTCTTTAATTAAATGTTTAAGTTCATCACTACATTTATGAACAAGTAATAAATATGCAACAATCTTCTCCTCTTTCTTCATTTTTTAATCTCCATCTTTTTAAATAACCACATCACAAATGAGGAGGGTAACACTAATAATATACACTCTGCTACAATTCTAAAGAGAATCTTCACATTAATATACTCTTTAAACCCCATATATTTAAATCTTACTTTTAAACTATTAACAATACTTCTTCTCAACTTCAAACTCTTACTTTGAGTAGTTGAAATTCTATATTTGAGTAATGGTTCTTGAATATTTGCACCTCTACATCTCTTTAAAATTCTAAACCATAAATCCCAATCCTCTGCAACTTCAAACTCAGAAGAATATCTCAAATCTCCTAAGAATTTCTTTGAAATCATCACAGAAGGTTGTGCAAGAGGAGATTTAATAAAACTCTCACTTCTAGAAAAATTCTTAGAATATGAACGAGTACCAATTTTTTTAGAATTCTCATCAATTATTATTAAATTACTTCCCACAATTCCAATATTTTTAAACTTCTCTAAAAATGCAACTTGTCTTTCTAAACGAGTAGGAAGAGCAATATCATCACTATCCATAATTGCAACAAACTCACTAGAAGAAGACATCAAAGAAAATAATCTATTTCGAGTTTTCACAATACCCAAATTACGAGAATTTTCAAACACTTTAATACGAGAATCATCAAATGAACGCAACACCTCCAAACTCTCATCAGTAGAACAATCATCAACAATAAGTAATTCAAAATCTGCAAATGTTTGATTCAAGATAGAATTAACAGCCTCCTTCAAATACTTATCACCATTATAATTAGGCATCAAAACACTCACAACAACCATTATACTAATACCACATTTTAACGTTTAAATATTTTTCCAATTAGAAAAGAAGGAAGTAATAATAACATCCTCTCCATTATCATACGAACCTCTCCTCTAATACCAAACTTCATACGATACGCCTTTTTAGCATTCTTCTTTACCAACAACGTAGTTCTCAAACTCTTCTTAGTCTTCATACTCTTAATCTGAGAATCATGAACCCGATAGCGAAGAAGAGGCTCATGCACAATAGCAAACTTAGCACCAAAACTATAAAATCTTAACCACAAATCATAATCCTCAGCAGAATTAAATTCTAAACTATACACACCCATTTGTCTAATTAAAGAAGTTCTAAACATCACACTAGGATGAGCAAGAGGACTCTCAATTACAATCACATTAGAAATATCATCACGATACACCCGAGAACCAATAATCTTAGAACTAGAATCAATAATTTCAATATCACTTCCTACAATATCAAAGCCTTCTTCCAACTTTTTAACCTGCTTCTCAAAACGTAGTTTAGAAGAAATGTCATCACTATCCATACGAGCAATAAACTCACCTTTAACATAATTTAAACCATGATTCAACGTACCACTCACACCCAAATTTTTAGAATTCTCAACCACCTTAATACGAGGATCATCAAACGAACGCAACACCTCCAAACTAGAATCAGTAGAACAATCATCCACAATAATCAACTCAAAATCCTCAAACGATTGATTCAAAATAGAATTAACAGCCTCCTTCAAATACACAGCACCATTATAATTAGGCATCACCACAGAAACTTTAACCATATTAATTTTAAACGTTAGTAGTTTAAAAAAGTTACTCTAGAAAAATTTATAAATTTAGACTTATATAAAAATATATAATATGGTATCAACTCTACACAGCCCAACTCTTGAATCAGTCATAATGGTTGAAAAAACAATCTACAAATATTCACAGCAATATGGAAAATATCAATTATGGAAAAAACTTCCTAGAAAAATGATGTATCAAACATATCAAGTAATACTAGAATACTTAGAAGAGAGTGGAAAAATAATGATAGATACAGATGGGTGTATTATTTGGACATACAATCCACAAAGAATTCAAAAACTTATCAATGAAGATTTACTAGTATAAAAATGAAACAAATATTAGTAAGCTTCATATCTAAAAAATTAAAAGATGAATATATATCTTTAAAAGAAAGTAAATTTGAAGACAAGCAGTTATATGATTCAATTTCTAACGCCATTGATAATTTAAAATCAAATCCTATGTCTGGAACAAAAATACCTAAAAAATTATGGCCTAAAAAATATATTCAAGAATATGAAATTACAAACTTATACAAATTAGACTTACCTAATGCGTGGAGATTAATTTATACGATTCAAACAGATGAAGTAAGAATAGTAAATATTATTTTAGAGTGGTTTGACCATAAAAATTATGAAAAAAGATTCAAGTATTAAAAATATTTTTCTTCACGTCTAAAATAGCATCTTCAATAGAAATAGTATTTAAGCTCTCAAGATATGCATCAATTTTATCATCTATATATTCAAGAATAATAGAGTCTAGAAGTGTAGAAATTTCTTTTTCTTCTTTTGCAATTAATTTTAACGCACTGTAAGATGAAGGGGAAATATCGATAGTTGTAGATATCATGTTATACATAATACTTTCAAATATTTAAACATTTGTATTAATTACTTTATAACCTCCCAGTATCCTCCTTTATCAGGACCTACTCTTTGTAATACTCCTTCATCTTTAAGTCTTTTTATTTGCCATTCAACTCCTTTAATACTTATTCCTAACTTCATTGATAATTCATTTTGATTAATATTGGGATTTTGATTCATAAGAATTAAAATTTTCTCCCTAGTTTTCTCCCTAGTTTCCTCCCTAGTTTTCTCCCTAGTTTCCTCTCTCTTCGAACCTTTCTCCTTGCTCTTATACTCTTTTGAATACACAATCACAGCAACACCTCCTCCAACTTCTTCTAAAAGTATAAGAGGCAGTCCATAATTTTTTAATTCCTCATTCACTCTTTTAACACCAGAACCGTATCTTTCAATTAATCCACAATCTCTAAAAATCTCAGCAAGTAGAATATTTCTAGGCTCAGATCTTTTCTTACCCTCAATAATATCTACAACTGACAAATTATAAGGAAGTCTTCCACTATTAAAAAAATCTAATCTATCAGGAAACACTTTAAATTGAGAATGTACACCTCTATAATCTCTGTGAATAATAGCATTAATAACTAATTCTCTAATAGCATCAAGAGGATATTGCCACCTCTCCTCTCTTTGAGGTTTTCCAGTAATAATAAACTCTTTTAAGATATATGCTTTAATAAAATCCATTATTTCTTCAACTTGTAAGAGCAGATCAGCTCTAATAATTTTATTTTTTTTAATCGTAATCTCATCTTGAAATAATCCAATTTGAATATCAGTCTCTCTAAGAGGCTTTTTTGAAAATAAAAGCATTGCTGCATTAGACACACCTTGAGAAGTTACTAATTCATATTTTTGTAAAAACTCATCAATTGTTCCAAGTTTAATATTCATATTATCCTCTATCATCTTCATTGTTTTTAGAATTTTGTTCTCATCTAAATCATTTAATGTAGCACCCTCATACATATAAAAATCCCAACTAGACCTTTTGGTTTTCAAAAACATATCACTCACCTCACCAAGAGACATTTGATGATTAGAATTATTTCTTCTCAAATAATATCTATTTTTAAAACTCACAGGCTTAATTGGAAACTCAATAACCTCAAATATAACAACTTGTTTAGAATTAATCTCCTCAACATATATATCAGGAGTAATAAATGGTTCAGTTTTATTTTTAATCTCATTTTGCCATTGTTGAAGTGTCTCATTAGAGATATTCACTCCAATAATTTTCTTATTAACTTCATCAACGCCTACAATTACCCTTCCCCCTTTAAAATTAGAAAATGCAACTAATGACTCAATAACTTTCTCAGAATATGAACGTTTAAACTCAGTAAATTCATCTTCAACAAAGTTAAAGTCCTCCATACACATATCAAAAATTAGTACTTTAAATAATTTATTCTTATCAAGAGTTTACAAATTATCAATTTCTTTGTAGGACATAACTCTGCAATCTCCTCTTTCAATTTCTTCATTAGCAGTGTCAATTTCTCTAAGTAACTCCTCATCTTGTAAAATTTCAATTGTACTAAGAGTAGATTCAAGATTATTTTTCTCCTCTAAAAAATCTTCATATAATTGATTTGATATTTCAACTTTTACCATACAATTCATAATACTTTCAAATATTTAAACATTTGTATTAACAACTAGCTTAAAAAGTTACTCTATAAGTCTAACTTTTTCTAGTTTAACAAAATCTTCTTTTTCAATTAAATGATATTGATTAACACATTGAATTAATTCATTAGAAGTCGAAAATTTAGAAGCTCTACTTTTCTCAAAATACGTATATAAAATAATTTTAATCCCTAATTTTTGAAGATTTTGTATAACTGGAACAAAATCACTATCACAAGCAACTAAAATAATTGTCTTTATTTCATTTTTTAAAGGAACAAGCATTAAATCCATTGTTAGAAGCGTATCAACTCCCTTTTGTTTATATTCAATAGTAGAATTAGAGTTTTTAATCTTTTGAACTCTCCCTTCTCGAACTGTAATCATTTTATCACTATTTATTTTTTTAAGAAAGGAATCATAACTTACTTTTCGTTTCTTTTCTTCAAAACTAGGAGGGGTCGATTGAAATGGAGGAGCTGTATAATAGAATATATCTGTGCAAAACAAATTTCTCTTTCTAGCAATTTTCTTAGAAAATTCTTTAAGATTAAATTTAATATATGAACCATTTCCCATATGCTTAGAAAGTTTAGATAAAAATCCTGCATCTAAAAAAACAACTGTATTTTTCATATAAGAAATATATAGTACTAAGTTTAAATATTTTGTTATTAAAAAACTCATCTATTGACCCGCGTAGGATCAATAGGGATCATTTTAATTATATTAGTATAGATTTATTTATAAATATTATTATTTTCATAGTAGTACTAATACATACTCTTACATAATATGCTTCACGTTTAAAATAGCATCTTCAATAGAAATAGTATTTAAACTCTCAAGATATGCATCAATTTTATCATCTATATATTCAAGAATTATGGAGTCTAGAAGTGTTGAAATCTCTTTCTCCTCTTTTGCAATTAATTTTAACGCACTATAAGATGAAGGGGAAATATCGATAGTTGTAGATGTCATACTATACATAATACTTTCAAATGTTTAAACATTTGTATTAATTACTTTATAACCTCCCAATATCCTTCTTTTCGTCCACCCATTCTTTTAATAATATTTAATTCTTGTAATTTCTTAATCTGTTTTTCAATAGCTCTTGTTGAAAGACATAAACTCTCTGACATCTCTTCAATAGTTATAGTATTATTTTTTTTAATTAATAAAACTATCTTTTCCGAACTCTTTTCCGAACCCTTTTCCGAACTCTTTTCCGAACTTTTCTCCACAATATTTTGAGAGTTTGAATATATCGTTGTAAAAAAGTACCCATCATAATCAAACTCAACTTTATTTCCATTTAATGAAGAATAATCTTTAATTCTATAAATCCCCGTTCCTGCTTTTTCCATAAAATGAGTTTTTGAAATTAAATCTGCAATTAGTCTATTTCTAGGAACACTTAGAGTTCCAAACTTCTTCTCATCAAACATTAAATCACCAGGGTTATTAATAATAATTCTATTCTTTAATTTTTCAACTGCAACATCAGCCATTTCATTAAAATAATCTCTATGAATTACAGAATTAACAATAGCTTCTCTATATGCCTCTAAAGCATACTCAGGATATTCCTCTCTTTTAATTCCCTTAATTTCAAAACGAACAGGAACTCTATCTCGTAAGTACTCAACTCCAAATTCAATATTACCAATAATTCCCTTATCAACTTCCTTTTTATCCAAAATCTCAACTCTATTGGTATCACTAAAATGAATACAACGAATCTTAGAACTCTTAAAATATCGATACGGCTCTTTTGCAAACATCAACACACCTGCATTTGTAAAACCCTCACTAGTTAAAATACCTAAATTCATCAAAATTTCTTCTCTTTTCAAATTATTTGAAATACCTGCAAGCTTTAAGTAATATTTAAATTTATCATCATCAAAATCCTCCCATTTAAACGTAGAACAAATTTGTTCATCAAACCTTAAATTTCCTGATTTAATAGACAATTTCAAAATTTCATCTCGTTTAAGTTTTTGAGAATTAGCACCAATTCTAAGAAAAAATCCCTCTTTACAAGAATAAGGTTTATTTATACCCTCTTTCACATCAACAACAAGTATTTCTTCAAATTCATCAATATCAATACTAATTGAAGGATCACACCCTCTTGCAGAGTCAATTAATTGTGATTTAAGTCTATTTATATGTTCAATTCCTTTAATTTTCCCATCATCAGAAATTCCAATAAAAATTTTACCTCCTGATGCATTTGAAAAAGCAACTACTTCTTTTGTAAACGATTTATCAAAACTCTCTTTAAATTCAATAAATTGACCTTCTCCTTTTTGTAAAATTAACTCTAATTCATCTCTATTCATTTATCAACTAATCTTTATATATATTTTAAAAATTAGTACTTTAAATAATTTATTCTTACCATGAGTTTACAAATTATCAATTTCTTCATAAGACACAACTCTGCAATCTCCATTATTAATTTCTGTATTAACAATATCAATTTCTCTAAGTAACTCCTCATCTTGTAAAATTTCAACTTTTACCATACGATTCATATTAACAATTCACTTAAAAAGTTACTCTAGAAAAATAATAAAAATGAACATATCAACTCTACACAGTCCAACTCTTGAATCAGTCATAATGGTTGAAAAAACAATCTACAAATATTCACAGCAATATGGAAAATATCAATTATGGAAAAAACTTCCTAGAAAAATGATGTATCAAACATATCAAGTAATACTAGAATACTTAGAAGAGAGTGGAAAAATAATGATAGATACAGATGGGTGTATTATTTGGACATACAATCCACAAAGAATTAAAAAACTAGATTTATGAATATTTAAAAGTTCTTTCATACTCTTTATGATTCATCCAGTCTAGTACTATTGATACTACAATAATCTCATTATTTTCTACTGAATATAACAATTTCCAAGCATTAGGTAAGTTGTATTTCCATAAGTTATGAACTTCATATTTCTGAACATACTCTTTTGGGATTATTTTCTTAGGAATCTGAATACCACAAAATGCATTTTCCTCAATATCTTCAAATGCTCTTAATAACCATTTGTAAACTTGCTTATCTTGATAATTTCCATCTTTTAATTGTAAAAAAGCATCTTTAACTTGAGAATTTGAAAACTTAATATTTGAAGGAAGCTTCATTCTTCAATTCGTAAAAATAAATTTCTATCTTGGGAATGTTTTGACAAAGAAGAAGGATAGAAAATCCAACCAATTTTCCCCTCACTATCAATAGATATTTTTTTAGAATACAGTAAATAGTCAATTGAATCTAAAAATGTTTTATATGCAACTTTTAAAGGAATTTTTTTAAACAATTGTTTTAAGTTACACTCCCCATCGTATTTTTTAATTGTTAGTTCAATTACTGAGATAAGTTCAAGAGTGGGCATAGAAGAAATTTTTTCAAGTTCCATATGTTTTATAGTATCTAGAAATATTTAAACATTTGTATTAACAACTAGCTCAAGAAGTATTTATACAAAGATGTATATAATTGTATATAGTTATACAATTATGAATGTTTTACATTACCCTCGCCTAGACACCATTTTAATGGTTGAAGATACTCTTAAAAACTTAGATTATCATCCAACAAGAAAAGAGTTATGGACATCACTTCCAAAAAAAGTACAATATCAAACATTTAAAATTATTATTCAATACCTAGAAGAATCTCAAAAAATTATCATACAACACAAAAAAATAATCTGGATTTACAATCCAAACCTTATTAAAAAATCAGTAGAAATTGAATTATAATTATACATGAAATATGACTACTAACAATAAAAAGACATACCATGTTAAATTTATAGATTCCTCATTAAATCAAGCATTAAAAAAACTCAAAGAAGGAAAAAAATCAGATAAAGAATTATATACTTTGATTGTAAAAGCAATTGAACATCTCAAAACAAATCCTCTTAATTCAATAATCATTAAAAAAAAGCAAATTCCTAAATCATATATTAAAGAATATGGAGTAGATAATTTAAGACTTATTAAACTCAATAGAAATTAAAGACTAGTTTACACTATTACAAGTGATGATATTCAAATTGTAAGTATTATTTTAGATTTTTTCAATCATAAAGAATATGAACAAAAGTTTGAATATACATCTTAATATTTTATTTTTATAAATTCAAAAACTTCAATAGATTCTTTTTTAAAAATTTCATAGATTTTCTTAATCAAATCAGAGTCAATTTGAACTATTGCCAATTTTTCTTCACGTCTAAAATAGCATCTTCAATAGAAATAGTATTTAAACTCTCAAGATATGCATCAATTTTATCATCTATATATTCAAGAATTATGGAGTCTAGAAGTGTAGAAATTTCTTTCTCCTCTTTTGCAATTAATTTCAATGCACTATAAGATGAAGGGGAAATATCGATAGTTGTAGATGTCATATTATATATAATATTTTCAAATATTTACACATTTGTATTAATTACTTTATAACCTCCAAGTATCCTTCTTTTCGTCCACCTATCCTTTTTAAGACTCCCTCCTTTTTTAATTTTTGTAAATTATATTCAACTCCTCTTCTAGTTAAATTAGTTATCTCCTCTAAATCTTTTTGTGTGATATAAGGATTTTTTTAACCTCTTCAAGAATTTTCTCCACAGTCTTCTCCTTACTCTCATACTCTTTTCAATACACAATCACAGCAACTCCTCCTCCAACTTCTTCTTAAAAAACTAACTCTAAAATGCAAATTAGGCTTTTTATATTACAACATGTATTCTTTTTGGCCCATATGCAAAAAAAAGGTATAACTAAGAACAAATTGAAATTTTTTATACATAGATGATGAACAATAAATCTCTTTATTTTAACTTCTCTTCCAAAGTAGATTTTTTAGGGCTCCATTTAGGGTTGTGATTTTTTGTTGATACTGCAAGTTGTTTTCCTTTAAAATGAAAAATACCTCCAAGAGCATAGGGATAAACACTACTCAATTCATTTATACCTCCAAGACATAATTGTCCACCTCCTGTAAAACTTCTAGGAGAATCTTGAAAAATATAAAAAGGCATAGCTGCATCTGTTTTTAGTTTTAGTCCAGATTTTTCCCATACTTGTTTTCCATAATGTTCTTTAAAGTTTGGATGGGATGCAATTTCTTGAGGCATTCCTGGAATTCTAGGGTCTCGTAATATTGTCCCCCACCCTTGATGTTCCATATATTCATCAAAACTTAAGGGCTTATTTCTAATTATGTCCTCCTTTAAAAACCATTTTGTAAAATCACCTTCAAATTCTCTTTGAGAATTAGGAAGAACAATAAGTCCTGATCTAAGCACAGTATCGCTATTTATGTTTTTAAGATCTTTTGAACCTAGAACAATTGCAAATTCTTCAAAATTATTTCTTGGAAATACTGCCATATCATAGGGACAATCAATATAATTTTCATATACATTAGCTATATTATAATCCCACATCTCACTTCTTCTTTGTGCTTCGTCTGCAACTCCTAAAAATCTTTCATCTCTATTTAGTAGTTTTGTAGTATCAACAGGCCTCCCTGTTAAAATTTCAAATTTTCTCTCATCATTTAAGACTTTATATCTCAATGCTTTTTTTTTTGACCATTTTTATGTTAGTATTGACAAATGCTTCTTATTTTATAAAATTTCCCTCATTATTAGAGCTTATCAAACGTAATGTAATTACAATAATATATAGCTTAAACAAATTTATACATTCTTGAACAAATTGAAATTTTATAACTTTCAACAACCAATTTAACTCAATTGAAATTTATTTTCAAATCTCTAAAGCATAGTCCAAAATTTTATAAACAAATTCCCTTTTCTAACAAGTATAGAAATGGTTGATTTAAAAAAAGAGTACAAAACAATTACTAGAGTAGCAGGGCCGTTAATTTTTGTTGAAAAAACTCATCCTGTAGGATATGGTGAATTAGTTGAAGTAATGGTAAGAGGAGAAAAAAGATTTGGACAAGTACTTGAAACTTCAGACAAACAAGTGGTAGTACAATTATTTGGAGGAACAGCGGCAGTGAGTAAACAAGATAGTGTAAAATTCCTCTCAGAACCAATTACTGTTCAAGTTGATGAGAGTATGAAAGGAAGAATCTTTAATGGTTTAGCTCAACCTTTAGATGGTGGAAGTGCAATTAAAGGAGAGAAAAGAAATATTAATGGAGCAGCAATTAACCCTTACTCAAGAGAATTTCCATCAAACTTTATTCAAACAGGAATCTCGGCAATTGATACAATGGCTACACTTGTAAGAGGTCAAAAATTACCTATCTTCTCAGCATCAGGACTTCCTCATAACGATTTAGCTCTGCAAGTAGCTCGTCAGGCTAAAGTTCTAGGAGATGATGAAGAGTTCTTAGTAGTATTTGCAGCAATGGGAATTACTAATGAAGAATCACACAAATTTCAAACATCTCTTGAACAAAGTGGAGCAATGGAAAATGCAGTATTATTTGTAAATCAAGCTGATGACCCTAGTGTCGAGAGAATTATTACTCCAAGAATGGCTCTAACAACAGCAGAATACTTTGCATTTGAAAAAGGATATCATGTACTTGTAATTTTAACGGATATGACCAATTATTGTGAAGCACTCAGAGAAATTGGAGCAGCAAGAGAAGAAATTCCAGGAAGAAGGGGGTATCCAGGTTACATGTATACAGACTTAGCTGAAATTTATGAACGAGCAGGAGCAATTCGAGGTCAAAAAGGGTCCATTACACAACTTCCAATTTTAACAATGCCTGGAGATGATAAAACACACCCTATTCCAGATTTAACAGGATATATTACAGAAGGGCAAATTCAATTTTCAAGAGAATTACACCGACAAATGATTTACCCTTCAATTGATGTTTTACCTTCTCTTTCACGTTTAATGAAAGAGGGAATTGGAAAAGGAAAAACGCGAGAAGACCATCCAAAAGTAGCTGACCAGATGTTTGCACTATACGCAGAGGGAAGAGATTTAAGAGGACTTGTTGCAATTGTAGGAGAAGAAGCTTTAAGTGAGAGAGATAAAAGAAAATTAGCATTTGCAAAAGCATTTGAAGATAAATTTTTACAACAAGGACACGAGGAAAATAGAAGCATTGAACAAACTCTCAGTATCGCGTGGGAATGTTTAAGAATCATTCCAGTTGAAGAACTCACCAAAATTAGTAAAGATTTACGGGAGAAATACTATTAGTTTTTTTTTCTTAAGCAACACTTCGTTGCTTGAATATAGCAATGAGACCAAGCATAGCGAGAGTCTTATCACAC
>JBLKOJ010000002.1:0-75021 GCA_047602745.1 Candidatus Woesearchaeota archaeon
CACCCTTGTTACTTAAGAAAATTATAGAAAAAATAAATGAGAAAAATGAATAGAAATAATAAATGGATATTTTCAAGGCATACACGAGATATAGATACTCTAATTTATATTGCTAAATATTTACAAACTCATAAAGGAATTATTGAAAATGAAGAAAGACTTAAATTAATTTCTCATCTGAAAAAGGAGGGAATTTATAATGAAAGGTTTGATACATTAAATATTTCAACTTTAATGAATAAGATTAGTGATTTAAATTTTTATCTTTTTGGATATAAAGAAAAAGTTGATGGTGAATTGAAATTTCTATTTAGTCCCTTAGCAAATTTATTAAATATGAGAATGATTCCCATAAAAAACAAAAAATATTTCTTACAATGTTGTGGGGGATTCAATTTTCTCATCCTCATAATAAAACAAATGAAAGATTTAATATTTATCCATTCAGATTAATTTTCAAGTTATTACTTGATAAAAGATTAAATAATAAATTATATGTTGATGAAATATCATACATTGTAATGTTTGTAGAAAGTATTAAAAATTCTAACCAATATACTAGTTTGGTAAACAAAATATTAGAATTTAGAGAATTAAATGATGATGAAATAAGTTCCATATTTAGAAATGATGTAAGTAACAATCTTGTAAATGCTGTTTATGAGTGGGACTACTATGTTAAAAATGTATTAAGTTATTTTAATCTAATTGAATCTTTTGAAGGTAATATAATTACAAAATTAAATCATGGAACCTCAACAGTAAGATATCTAAAAAAATCTTTTATTAAAATTGAAAGTTCTGTTAGAGAATTCCTTACTAGGTTAGAATCAGAATTTTCATTATATGATACTCCAATTGAATTAAAATCTGAAAATTATTTGACTAAAGAAATAAAAAAGGAGATTTATAATTTTTGTCCAACTATTTTATTAGAAGAACTCAATGAAGATAATCAAAATTATGATATTTTAAAATTACCTAAACTAATTAATGAATTTGCACAAAATCCAGATGGAGTTGGCTATGACAAATTTGAAGATATATTAGAAGAATCATTTAATATGTTCTACAACGTTGAAGCTAATAAACGAAGTGGAGCAGGTAATACTGATATAGAGTGTATATATTTTGATTTAAATAAAAAATTTGCTGTTGAAGCTAAATCTACTAAAAATAAATTATCATTAGTGAATTCTGGAAGATTGAGTGAACATTTGAGATTGATAGGAGGTAAATATACTATAGTAATTACATCCAGATATGTTCCTGCAGTATTACATGATATAAAAAATACAAATATTGTTATTTTACTAGCAAATACATTTTCTGAATTTATTTATAATAATTTAATCAATAATAATAGAGAAATAGATTTTAAATTGTTTGATGATATAATTGAAAGAAAATTAGGTTCTGACATTAGTTCAGAAATTTCAAAATTAACATTAGAAAATTTTGCTAATATTTAATTTAAATGTTAAAAACGCATTATCTTCTCTCCCCTTCATATTTTTTCTAAAAGTTTATAATTAAATGTGTATTAAAATATGTAGATAATGGTTGTAAAACAAAAATTTAATGATACGATTTCTCAAAAATTTGGGTGTGAACCTCATAATAGATCTCTAAGAGAACTTCTTGATACTGGATGTTTAGTTGTTGATAAAGATTGTGGCCCAACTTCTCATAAAGTCGTTGAAAATGTAAAAAATATTTTAAAAGTTGATAAAGCAGGACATAGTGGAACGCTTGACCCACAAGTGAGTGGAGTGTTAGTAATTGGACTTAATAGAGCAACACGGCTTATGGAGTATATGCTCAAATCTCCTAAAACATATATGTGTTTAATGTATATTCACAAACCTGTGAGTGACTCTCAACTTGAACTTACGCTTCAAAAATTTAGAGGTAAAATTATGCAGACTCCTCCTCTCATCTCAGCTGTGAAAAGAAGAGCAAGAGAGAGAGAAATTTACAAACTTGAAGTAATTGAGAAAAATCAAGATAATCAATATATACTCTTTGAAGTAATGTGTCAACATGGAACTTATATTCGAAAACTCTGCACTGATATTGGAGAGAGTCTCAAAGTGAACGCTCAAATGATTGAACTTAGAAGACTCAAAGCAGGGCCAAAAGATGAGAAAAGTCCTGCACTCATCTCAACTGATGAATTACACTCATTATGGGATTTGTATACAGAATATGAAAAAAAACTCAAAAAGGAAATAAAAAGTGAAAAAGATGAGGTAAAACAAAATCAACTTAAAGAATCTCTAAACACTATTGAACAAAAACTTAGACAGCATATTTTACCCCTGGAAGAATTACTTGATGATTTGAAAAAAATAGTACTCAGAGATACTGCTATTTCAACTGTGTGTCATGGTTCAGATGTGGGTGTTCCAGGGATTTTATCAGTAGATGATGAAATTGAGATGGGAGAAGAAGTTGCTCTTATGAGTGGAAGAGGAGAACTTGTAGCAATTGGAACAGCGTTTATGAGTGGAAATGAAATCTTAAATAAAGATAAAGGAGCAGCAGTAAAAACTGAAAAAGTATTTATGCACAAAGGAGTCTATCCTAAGAGCTGGTTTTAAAATTTCACTTTATTTTTTATACAATTCATTTAAAGAAGGACAATTAACTAAATCCAAAGAAATTCTCACTAATTCTGCAAATTGAGAATCAGTTCTTCTTAATTTTTCTATTTCTCCTCTTTGAATAGTTTTATATCCATCATGAGACCTATCCCCTATTGTTGCTTCAATTAAATCTCTTGGAGTAATAATTCTTGTTTCAAAAACGGCATTATTTTTAAGATTTTGAGTATAAAATGAAATTGCCCTATCCCTTTTTCTACTTTCAAAATTATTTTTCTCATTAAATATCATTCTATTTCCACCCTTTGAACTATAAGACTTAACTAAATCAATTCTCTTTGCTAATTCATCTTTATTTAGTAATTCTTTAATTTTTCCCTTCTCTAAAAAGGTATTAGAATTCACTAGATATGTCACCGCTGCAAAATCAGTTGTACAAGTATCACACATTTGAAATGGTGTACCTCTTGAAGCTCTCCAAGATAATAAATTAAAATCAAATTCTTCTTCTAGCCTACTAAAAGAACTTTTTAGCTTTTCAAATCCAGAATCTCTCTTTCCTTCCTCAGTTTTTCTATAACGCATAATTCTTTCTAAGGTTTTACCTATCTTAGATTCTAGACTAGACTTTCTTCTCTTAGACATTAAAACTAAAGGACTCTCCTCTTCATCAAAATCTAACTCCTTCATATGAAAAATTCTTTTATCTTCTGGAACATACCCCAAATTAATTGCTCTTTGAGCTTCATTTGAGAGGCTTTTAATTGGAATTTGATACCTTTGAGCAAAATCTCTTACTTTTTCAATTGAATCTAACTCAGTTCTGAGAAATTCTGATTCTCCATAATTCCTTGAAACTCCATTAGAATCACTACAAACAGATCTCATAATATTATTTCCATATTTATAATCTCTGTTAATACCTTCATTAATAAAATCTAAGCAATAGTTTCCCCCTCCTCTTCTTAGTAATGTGCTTGTAAGCATAAATCCTGTTGGAGGTAATATTAATTTTGATGATTTTTTTGAACTCATAATAGTTACTACTAATAGTAGTAAATTTATAAAACATTTCATTTCTTCATTAAATGCGAATTTCAAGATTAACTTTAATTTAAACTTAATTAATTGATCAATTTATGATTAATTTATGATTAATTTAACTTAGAACTAATAACATAATGAAAGTATTAAAGTTGAACTCAAAGCCCTCTAAAATTTTTACGATAGTTGAATTATTTTTACAACTTTTATTCAAGTGCACATTTACAGTTTTTTTAGTGAGATTTTTAGTGATATATTTAAGCACCCCCAAAATTTTATAAACATCTTTATTTTTCTTCAAAGTATAAATGACTAAAAAAAATGAAGGTGAAATTGTAAGAGTATCAGGCCCTGTTGTTGAAGCAAGAGGAATTGATGTTCAAATGGCTAATATTGTAAAAGTGGGAGAAGAAGAATTAATGGGAGAAGTTATTAGAATTGATGAAAATTCTTTTATTATTCAAGTATATGAAGACACTACTGGTGTAAAACCTGGTGAGAAAGTAACAAATACGAACGCTTCTTTAAGTGTAGAAGTGGGTCCAGGACTTTTAGGTTCAATTTATGATGGTATTCAAAGACCTCTTCAAGTATTAGAAGAAGAGATGGGTATATTTATTAAAAGAGGGGTAGGAGCTCATGGTATCTCTCAAGAAAAAGAATGGGAATTCACTCCTCTTATAAAATCTGGAGATACTGTGGTTGGAGGACAAGTAATTGGTACTGTACAAGAATTTGATGTAGTACATAAAATCATGCTGCCTCAACATATTGAAGAAGATACTATTAAAACAATTAATTCTGGAACATTTAATGTAACTCAAGTAATTGGAACTCTTGAGAGTGGAGAAGAAGTAAAACTCTCTCACAAACAATCTGTAAGAACTCCTCGTAAGTCTAAAACAAAATTAGCACCTTCAATTCCTCTAAGTACAGGTCAAAGAATTTATGATGTATTCTTCCCAGTAGCAAAAGGAGGAGTGGCAGCACTTCCTGGGCCATTTGGAGCAGGTAAAACTGTAACTCAACAAAGTATTGCTAAATGGTCAGATGCTGATATAGTAGTATATGTAGGATGTGGGGAGAGAGGAAATGAGATGACAGAAGTATTAACTGAATTCCCACATTTAGTTGATCCTAAAACTGGAAAACCAATGATGGAGCGTACAATTTTAATTGCAAATACTTCAAATATGCCTGTAGCTGCAAGAGAAGCTTCTGTATATGTAGGAATTACACTTGCAGAATATTATAGGGATCAAGGTTATAATGTAGCAATGATGGCTGATAGTACTTCAAGGTGGGCTGAGGCAATGAGAGAGATTTCATCAAGACTTGAAGAAATGCCAGGAGAAGAAGGATATCCTGCATATTTATCAACAAAACTCTCAAACTTTTATGAAAGAGCTGGGAGAGTTCAAACAATGAGTGAAGAAGAAGGTTCTGTAACAGTAATTGGAGCAGTGAGTCCAGCAGGAGGAGATTTCTCAGAACCTGTAACTCAAAATACTCTAAGAGTTGCAAAGTGTTTTTGGGCACTAGACGCTAAACTTGCTGAGAAAAGACACTATTGGTCCATTAATTGGTTAAAATCTTATTCACTCTATCACGAGTCTTTAAGAGAATACTTCAAAAAAGAAGTAGATGAGAACTGGGGAAGTAAAGTAACTCAAATGATGAAATTATTACAAGAAGAAGAAAAATTAATGGAAATTGTACAATTAGTAGGTTCAGATTCCCTTCCTGCAAATCAACAAGTAATTTTAGAGGTTACAAGAATTATTAGAGAAGAATTATTACAACAAAACGCATTTCACGAAGTTGATAAATACTGTCCAATTCACAAATCAAATGATTTAATTGATTTAGTATTATACTTTAATGAACTTGCAACAAGTGCAAGCAGTAAAGGAGTAAATATTCAAGATATTATTGCAAGTAAAGCAAAATATAGAATTTCAGAAGTGAAAAATACTCAAGATTACAAACCTATTTTAAATGAAGTAAAAGCAGAGATGAAAAAAGAATTTGACTCTTTGATTAAAAAATATTCTTAAATTTTCTAAAGACTCATGCCTCATGTATATGTGCCTCTTGAACATCTTAAAATTATTTGTATTAAATATATGATAACTCTTCTATCATTGTAATTATAGTATAAATTAACAAATTATATCTCCCTAAATTTTTATAATTGTTATTGAAGTTTTTAAAAATAGCATAATGAAAATTGAATTAGATAAAAGAGAGTTTATTAAAGGAATTATCATAGGCGGAATTGCAACAAGTTTAATATCTCCTCTTAATCTAGTTTACGCAAATATACTTGAGCAAACACCTAAGCTTACAACAACATCTCAACTTAACAAATATATTCCAATTAATCAGGAAAATACTAAACTTTTTTTAAAAAGACATGGACATTATCAAAGACTAGAACATTTACTCCCAATATTTGATAAAGCAGGAAAAGATTTCAATTTAGATACAAGATATTTAATTGGACATTTTAGTGAAGAAACAGGATATGGGCAAAGTGGAGAATGGAAAAATAAATTTAATGGATTTGGAATTGGATCATTTGATAATAACTCTAGTAATGCATTTAGATTTGAATCTCCAGAGGATGGAATCTATAGAGGAGCTCAATGGATTGCTGAAAATTATATCCATAATAGAAGAAATACAACAACACTTGAAGAAATGCATGCAGTTCCTTATGCAACAAATCCTAAATGGGCAAGTAATATCGCATGGATTGGAAGAAGATTTAGTTAAAATATATTCATTATAAAAAAAAATTAAATATATCTGTGTTACAACTCCTTAATTTTTGTAAATATTGATAAAATGTCCATTCTAAAAATCAGTAATGAGTTTTCTCACAAGTTATTTATTGAAAAATGTCTTTCAAGTACTAATAATTATATCAATTATAGTTTTTGCTTCAATCCCATCAAATTATTATAATGAAAGATATTATGCAATTATGGCTCTTTCAAATCTAGAACAGACTCTTGTATTATTTAATGAAAATTCAAAAATTAAAATTCCAACCGCAGAATTTAGGGATATCCTAGATATTAAAATTGATTCGCAAATGATAACTCTTCAATTACAAAGTGGAGACATTATTGAGTATCCTCTTCTTCAAGAATTCAGATTTAAGCAAATCTACTTCGATAAAGATTCCCAAAACATAGTTATAATTACTTAAAATCACATAAATATATAGATAAAATGAATATTGAACAAAATTTAGAAATTGGTTTTAACCTTCTTTGTATATTAAATTTTGAAGACCCATCTATTTTAAGAATTGAACAGAGTTACTACTCAACACCTTTAACAAATCCGCAACTAAAAATCTCAAATAATCAAATTAGTGTTAAATATTTTTCAAGTGTAACTCTTTTAGGTCTTAAATATAAATTAATTATCGATAAAATTAAAACTCAAGATATTCTAATTTTTGCAACTCCCGTTGAACACTTACTGGGAATTAATATATTGTTTTTAGAAAATTCAAAAGTTTTTAGAATTGAATATGAACTCAAAACCTATCTCATTCATGAAAGTCAAATTGAATATCTACAAAAGCCCTACACCATACTTGAAGAAATTAAAGCTAACCTCTTTAGCGAATTTTCATATATAACTCCTTTTTCAAAAGAAATTTCATTTTTATTACCTAGAAATAAACATAAACAAAAAACAATTCAAATCGTAGAAAAAAAATTTTTTGATAAACTTCTCTTCACCCCACATATTAATTCCCTTCATCTTAATTATGCCATTCAAAAACATATTTTTTTATACAATATTTATTCCGATAAAAAAATTTTATCATTAATTCACAAACATATTCATTATTTAACACATTTTAGTAATTCACATTTTGAAGATGCCCAAATTATAGAAGTAATTCACACCAAATATCCTATAGAAGTAATTGAACAAGAAAAAGATATTTTATTTCATCACATCTCAACTCAATATTACTATAAACTTACACCTAATTTAGAACTTGAAATCATCACTTCTAATAAAGAAGAGTTCTCAATTCCTAGTTATCTTAATTCTTCTCTAAATATTTTCTATCCTTTTAAAGACTCGGAAGAATTTCTTTTAAAAAGCGGAGTTTGTTACAGCTACAAACCCAAAAAACTTCAAGAACTTATCATTAAAGATGAAAATTTTTCAATATTGACACTAACGCCCATGTTCATTTCATTCCAACTTAAAAAACATATTAAAAAAATTCACGCACCTCTATGTTATTCAAAACCTCAAGAGTACCACATTATTACCAAAATTATTCAAAAAAACTATCTCATTAACTCTAATACTTTTTTAAACATAGATTCTCTAAATAAAGACAATCTTGTTATTAAGAAAATTCCAACATTAAATGAAGAAGAAATTTCTACTCTAAATCTTAAAAAACATAGACCCAAATTTTATAAAGATTGTAAAATCGATGTTATATTCAATAAAATTGAGTCCTCTTTTTTAATATTGAATAAGTTTATTACTCAAACTCAAAATAGTATTATTTCGCTCACAACTCTTCCTCAAAATATAATACCAAACTTCCAAAATAATCATAACTCCATACTAAAAGGAGAATATAATTCTATTAAAGCTCAAACACAAATACTTAAACAAAAATTAAAACTCTTAAATAATTTATTAACATCTGAGGCAAATTTGAATAATACATTTTCAAATCAAAAATTCTCACATCTGGAATTTCAAGAAAATCTTTTGTTTAACTTTAAATTTTTATTACAAGAAATAGAACAAATACTTTTACAAATCTCTAATCAAATTATATTTTTTCAAGAATGTGTAAGCAAATGTAATAACTATAAAAATCTTGAACTCAAATTACATAAAGAAGAAATATATTACTCAACTCTAATAATTAAAGAAATTGAATTAACATTTAAAATAATAACTAAAATAAATATCCAAACAGAATTACTTTCAAATCAAGATATTCAAAAGTGGGTTGAAAAGATTCAAGAAACAATTGAAACTCAACTAGATATAACATTTTTTAAAGAACTTGAAATATATACTAATCTTAAACCTGAAAATAATGAGAAATATGAAACATTAGAAGAAGTTAAAACTCTCAAAAAACTCACTACAACCCTAAACCTCTTAAAAACATATTTAAATCAGAATAACTGCAAATTACATCTTAAATCATCTCTTTCTAAAAAATATGAATTTTACATTAAGCAATTTTTAGAACGAAGAAATATTAATTTGAATATAATTTTCGAGTTAAAAGATTTAAACTCTTTTAGTATTAAACTACTATCACAAAAAGACTTTGAATTGTATATAAGTAACTAAATTCTTCTCAATTCAATAAATCCATTATGAAGAGGATAATGAATAATTTCAAATGAATTAATTTGATTATTTAAATCTAAAGATTGAAAAAAAAAATCAGACTTAACATGACTTAAAGTATTTTCAAATAATATGGAACCTGACTTTGATAATAAATCATATTTTAAAATATATTCAAATACTTCTTTGTAAAACTCTTGATTACAATCTACAAAAATAATGTCAAATCCCTTTAAATTCATTTTAAATATTATGTTGTGAGCTTTAAACATATCTTCATTATATAATGTTATTTGAAAAATATCTTTATATTCTTTAAGATTTTTAATAGCTTCATTAAATTTAAAAGTATCAATTTCAAAACTTAAAATTAAATGATTATTTAAATCACTAATCGAACTCTGCACTAAATTTTTCAAACTTAAATGATGTTGAGTAACTCCTTTTAACATACTTAATAATGAATATCCATTTGAAGTTCCAAACTCTAAAATATTCATTGCATTATTAATGTTCTGAGCTTTACTATTAATGATAGTATTGTACTTAAGTTTTAATTTACACTGATATTTAATATATTGACTCAGGAATAGTGATTGAACATTAGTAATATTATAAAAATTTAAATTTTTTAGAGATATATTCTGGGTTTTACCATATGAGCTCTGTTTTAAATACTCTAGTTGTTTAAGACTTTGTGAGATTTTTTGATTTAAAATATAAATATTATCAATTGTCATAATAATTATATTATAACTAATGATATTTTATTAACATTTGTATAACACTAAATATCAAAATAAATAATAATTAAAAAAATTAAACTTAAAAATATTTAAGTTATAATCTAAAAAATAAATTTTAACCAAAAATAAGTATAAATTAAATTTATCTATTATTTCTTAATTTTCTTTTTCTAGCCCTTACAATTTTTTTTTGCCATTTCCATCTCATCTGACCGGGTTTTTTCCATCTTCTTGAACTTCTTTTCATCTACATAAAAAAATAAGATTGTGTTTATAAAAGTTAGTATTTGAAAAATTATAAAAATTTACTAATTAAAAATTATAAAAACTCAAAAATATATAATTTAAAATTTAGTTTTGTAAAAGTGAGTTTCATATCTATATAAATAATCAAAAAGATTAATTTTAAAAACAATTATTTAAGAATTAGTAAAAATCTGAAGTGAACCTAAAGAGAAGTTTTAAAAAGACAAATACATTTATATAAAATAAACGTTGTAGTAGATATAAAAATTACTATGATATTATATTATAAAAAATGAAAAGAATCGGTGGTTTTAGAAGAAAATCAAGATATAAATTGAGACAATCAATCTCAAATAGAGGAAAACTCCCAATTACTAAAATTTTACAAGAATTTGAAATTGGAGAAAAAGTAGTATTAAAGTTAGAACCTTCACACATGGGTGGAATGTTTTTCCCAAGATTTCAAGGAAAAGTAGGAGAAGTAACTAAAAAACAAGGTGATTGTGTACTTGTTAAAATTAAAGATGGGAAAAAAATTAAACAATGTTTATCTCACCCAGTTCATTTGCAAAAAATCTAAATAAATTTAGAAAAAATTAAATTATACATTAAAACTACAATTTATAGTTATATTAATTATAATAGTTTTTATCTTTACGTACATACTACTACATTATATCAAAAAAATGGCCAATTATGAAATTATTAATAAAAAACCCATGTACTCATCAACCATAATTGATGATTTAATTCTAAAATCTCAAAGTAGAGAACTCACATATAGAGAAGAGAAAGTATTGCAATATTTAAAAAAATTTAATAAACTTTCAAATGAAGATTTTCAAAAAGCTCTTCAAGAATTAAAAGATTTAAAAATTGCAAGAATTGAAGAAAATCAATTGTTTAAACTATTAGAAATTATGCCACAAACTGGAACTGAACTCAGAGCAATTGTCAGTCACGGAGGTGTTGTATTAGTTGATGAAACTGTAAATGACATACTTTCAATTTTAAATCAATATCGTTAATTCCAAAGAGAATTAATCACATTTATTTTTATATTTAATTCAAAAAAAATTAAAAATAGTTAAATGTGTATAATTTAGGAAATAAAAAATAGATTTATAAATTACAAAAAACTATTATAAAAATTAAATATTAACCTAAATATAAAATCAAATTTAAATTAACATAAATAGTGATAAAAGTTATTCAAATTAAAATAAAAATGGAATCTCGATTTAATAATAAAAATATACCTAAAAAAGAAGCTCCAAGAGAAGAATATGCTATTGTTCTAGATGTATACTCACCCTCTCAATTTAAAGATGAATTAAATGTTCAAGCAATAGGAACTACTCAATTCACATTATTAGAACTAATCCCAAAACCCGAAGCTTCAATTAAAATGGGGGACAAAGTATATATTGGAGATGGAAAAAGAGATGAAATTCAATTTATTAAAAGAGCAATTTGGCCAGATAAATTAACTCCTGATGCAAATGCTGAATTAGAGTATGTAATTTATGATATTGTTAAAGAAAAAGAAGAACAATTTGTATCATTTTTTAACAATATTGGAGCAATTACAATTAGAAAACATGCATTAGAACTCATTCCAGGAGTTGGTAAAAAATACCTAAAACAAATTTTAGAACAAAGAGATGATAAATTTTTTGAAAACTTTCAAGACCTTGAAAAAAGATGTTCATTTCTAGGAGACCCAATAAAAGCAATAGTTCAAAGAATTATCCAAGAGATGAATAATCAAGAAGATTTCAAATTATTTGTTAGAAAATAATTTAAACAATGATACTAAAAGAATTATTACCAAAATTATTTTTATCTACCTCTAATAATTTTAAAGATGAGAAGATAACGTCAATATTTCATTCAAATTCTGTCCAATTAAAAAACTCTTCCCTAATCCTGATAAATCTTTTGAAAAAAAATTCTGTTGAAGTTTCGTTAAATTACAATATAATAGATATTGATAGTGAAGTTCAACATTTAATAAGAAATGAAAACACATTAGAAATTATTAAAAGAGATAATATTGACAAAGATAAAATTTGTAGAATAAAATTTCAAAGTTTAAATATAACTATGCCCGAAAATATAACTCTAATTTCTAAAAGTAATATTAATATATCTCAATTCATAAACTTACTAACAAACTTTTTTGATGAAAATAATGACCAAGAAATAATAGAAATAGATGCATTTGAATTTACAATTGATTCGTAAAATAATACTCAATAAAGTTAAACATATAGTATTACAAATATTTAAATAAAATTCTTAATTACTATAACTATGGTTGAGTATGTTAAACTTAATGATGATAATGATGATTCTCAAAAAGATGAGAAAAAAAGTAAGTCTCAAGATAATAAACATAATGAAGAAAAAAACTCCTCTAAGATTTCTTCAATCATAACAGTTAGAAGGGTAATTTGGACAATTATTTTTTTTATTGCTTTTACAATTTTAGTATCCTCTTGTACTATTGCAATAGCACCTAAAATTGGTGTAGTTCCTATTAGTGGAGAGATAAAAACTAGTTCAAGTATTTCATTATTTTCTACAGGAACCTCAAGTAGAATGATTGCTAATCAAATTTATACTCTTGCTGGTGATAATTCTGTTAAGGGAATAATTTTAGATATTAATTCACCAGGAGGAAGTCCTGTTGCAAGTGATGAAATTGCACAGGCTATTTTATATGCAAAAGAGCAAAAACCCGTATACACAGTGTTTTCAGATGTGGGTGCAAGTGGGGCATACTGGATTGGAGTAAGCTCAGATAAAATTTATTCTGCTCCCCTTTCAATTGTTGGAAGTATTGGTGTGACTAGTGCAACACTAACATTTGAAGAATTTATCAGAGAGTGGAATATTACATATAGACAACAAACAGCAGGAGAATTTAAGGATATGGGAAGCCCCTTTAGAGAACAATCTGAGCAAGAAAAAGAGATGATGCAAAATTTACTTGATACAGTTCACTTAGAATTTATTGAGCATATTGCAAAGCACAGAAATTTAAGTATTGAGTATGTTACAAGTCTTGCAACTGGAGAAATATTTTTAGGTAGAAGAGCAGTTGAGTTAGAACTTATTGATGAAATTGGATATCTAAGAGATGTAATTGCAGATATGAAAAATAAAGTTGGAAATGAAACAATAGTAATGACATATACACCTTCAAGAACATCCTCAATTTTTAGTGTAAATATTCCACTTGGAGATTTTTTTTCAACAAATTCAAAACCTATTATAACTCTTAGCTAAATTTTTATTAATAAATTAACTTTTCTATAAAAAAATAATTTTAATTAAAATTTTATTAAATAATAATTTATTGAAATTGTAAAAAATCAAAAATAACAAAGATTTTATAAAGTTGAATTAATTAACGAGATTAATGGAAACTAATTTTTTTGATGAGAGTGTCTTAAAAAAAGAAAATTCTTCTGATAATAGCTCAAAAAAAAGTAAAAAAGAATATAACTTATCATATCATTTAAAAAAAATTGACAATCAACTTCATTTTTTCGTACTTAATAATGATGATAGATTAAATGCAACTGAGATTTCATCAATGTTAAAAGAAATTAAAGATTCATTAAATGATAAAGAAATTTCACTGTTAAGCTATATTTCTTCAAGACTTGGAATAATTCAATCTTTATATCGAGTAGTTACTGATTTAGATTTGCTCATTGAATACTTAAGAGAAGTTAAGCATGAAGTATATTTTAATAATACTAAAATAGAATTCTCAACTCAAGAAATTTCATTAAATTTTAAATTTTTACTTGATGAATCTTCCAATATTAAACTTTATTTTACTGATAATGTAGAGCCGTTTATTACTCCAAATGAAGTTTTAATCAAACAAAATTCAACATTATATAAACTTAGTTCTAAAATTAATTATGCTCTTTATAGAGAGATTTTTGAAGGAAAAAATGCATTTTCAGTAGATAGTTTTCTATCTATTAAAGATGTTTTAATTTCACAACTCGAACAAGCACATAACGTTCATATCGATGATGAACTTGAAAAAATAATCTCAATGCCAAGAACCCAGGAAATTGCACAACCAATTATTGAGATTGGAAGAACAAATCATTTCATAACATTTGAATGTAAATATAAAATTGGAAATGAGTATTTTGATGTTGATTTATATTCGTATGCAGAAACTGTTAATTGGATAGATAAAACTAGAAAGATTAAAACAGCAATAATAGATAATAAACGAGTTGATTTTCTAAGCGATATTTCTCTAAGCTCAGAAGAATTTAGAAACATATTTATTGAAAATAGACTAAGGCCTTCAATCTCTTCTAAGAATCCTTTTTCAGTTATGCTTTCAATCTCAAGTTTAGAGTTAGTAATTAAACATATTATTCCAAGAATTGAAAAAGAGTACACTATTGAATATAAAAACGGTCAAAGACTTGAATTACATAGTGGAAATGTAGAATTTGAAATTGATACAAAATTAATTAAAAGAGTAGATTTATTTGAATTTAGTGTTAAATTTAAAATTGGAGATGAATATGTTGATTTAGAATTTTTAAAAGATTTAGTTCAAAAAAATAAAAAATATTACCAACTTGAAAATGGAAGTACTATTAATATCGAGAACATTCGTGAAATTAATAAGTGGATTGAATTTTTAGGAAGATATGAGTTTAAGCGAACCAAAGGAGTTTACAAAACTAGTTCTATTACAGCTCTTGAGCTTGATGAATTTTTAAAAGATTTCCAAGATAAATATGTCCAATCTAATCAAGAATATAAAAATTTAATCTCTGAGATGAAAGATAAAAAACCTATTGAAGATGTTAATTATCCCAATGAAGTAATTAGTATATTAAGAGATTATCAAAAAGAAGGAGTTAATTGGATTTCATTTTTAAGAAAATATAATTTTGGTGGAATTTTAGCTGATGAAATGGGTCTTGGAAAAACTATTCAGTCTTTATGTGCAATTAAAACCCTTGAAGGTCCTCATATTGTAATTTGTCCTAAAACATTAATGTATAACTGGGAAGCAGAAGCTAAAAAATTCTTTCCTGAAATGAAAGTAAAAGTTATTGATGGGAATTCACTACAAAGAAAGAAAATAATTGAAAATCTTAAAGAAACTCCAGTTAATTTAGTAATTACTTCATATTCTATGCTTCAAAAAGATTACTCTGTATATGTTGAAAATGAAATAGAATTTATCTATAAATTACTTGATGAAGCTCACTACGTTAAAAATGCTAAAACCCTCTCAGCTAAAGCAGTAAGATTAATTTCAGCTAAACATAAATTACTTTTAACAGGAACTCCTCTTGAGAATAATTTAGATGAATTATATGGAACTTTTGATTTAGTAATGCCTGAATATCTAGGCCATAAACTCGATTTTAAACGAGAGTTTGCAAGTAAAATTGAGAGAAACAATATGATAGCTCTTGAAATTTTACAAGCAAAGATAAAACCATTTATTCTAAGAAGAACCAAAAAAGAGGTTCTCAAAGAATTACCCGATAAACAAGAACAAATTGTATATAATGAAATGAACAATAAACAAGTTGGAATTTATACCGAAGTATTAGAAAGACTAAAAACTGATACTTTAACTCTTGTAAAAGAACAAGGATTTGATAAATCAAGAATGCAAGTACTCTCTGCATTATTAAAACTTAGACAAGTCTGTAATCACCCTCAATTACTAGGAGATGATTTTGATCAAGAAGGAGTTGAGAGTAGTAAATTTGAGCAGTTTAAAGAATTACTTGATGAAGTGGTTGAAGGAGGTGAAAAAGTTCTTGTATTCTCTCAATTCACATCTATGATGAATATCATGGAGAAAGATTTAAAAGAGAAAAAAATTAATTATTTACGTCTTGATGGTTCAACTCAAAATAGACAACAATTAGTTGATGAATTTAATACTAATGAAAATGTTAAAGTATTCTTAATCTCTTTAAAAGCAGGAGGAGTAGGACTTAACTTAACTGCAGCGAGTTCAGTATTTATTTACGACCCTTGGTGGAACCCAATGGCTGAAAAACAAGCAATCGATAGAGCTCATAGAATTGGACAAAAAAGAAGTGTGAACGTCTATAAATTTATTACTAAAAATTCAATAGAAGAAAAAATTTTAAACTTACAAGAAACTAAAGGCAATCTATTTGAAAATTTAATTAGTGAAGATAGAGGATTTATTAAACGATTAGAGTGGGAAGATTTAATGGAACTATTTGAATAGATTGCAAAATATAACATTTAACTAAAATTTAAATATTTTAAAATATTGGCCCCTTAGCTAAATAATATTAATTAGTAATAAAGAATTTTTTAAAAACAAAATCAGAAGTATAAAAATTCAAACCTATAAATTAAAATTGAATGAAAATAAAATACAAAGTCTAAAAATATTTAAATGTATAAATATAAAGCTATTTCCTCCTTGCTTTATTATTTTAGGAATTTAACCCAATACCTATAAAAAAACCTTTGCTAAAGCTCAATCTTCTTATTGTATAATTTAATTCTCGTCCAAGTTCTGTAAGTACTCAAAAGCTGAATAAGATGCAACACTGCCCTCAGCAGCTGCAATAATCCCTTGTTTCCACTCAGCATTTGTTAAGTCTCCTGCGGCAAATACTCCCTCCACATTAGTTTGAGAAATTCTATTTATAATTACTTCTCCTTTTTTATTTAATTGAACTCCTAGTTGTTTTGCAAGCTCATTTTGAGGATTCATTCCAATAGCAATAAATACAGCACTCAAATCAATTGTATTTGAACCATTAACCTCTTTGTCAAGTTCAACATGAGTTACCTTTTTATCCCCACAAATTTTAGTAACATTAACTCCTTCTATAATTTCTATATTTTCAATTTTTTTAATTCTATCAGCATTAATAGGTTCTGCTTTAAGTTTACTTCTAATTAACATATACACTTTCTCACAAGTTTGGGCTAGAACCATAGCTTCTTTAGCTGCACTATCTCCTCCCCCAACTATTGCAACTACTTTCTTCTTAAAAAACGGACCATCACAAGTAGCACAATACGAAACACCCTTTGATTGGAAATCCCACTCTCCTGGTGCTCCCAAATGTTTATGCTGAGTTCCTGTTGCTAAAATAAGAGTCTTTGCAAAATATTCCTCCTCCAAAATTCCAGTTTTAATAGTAAATAATTTTGTTTCTTCATCTTTAGTGATTGAAGTTACGATATCATCTACCATTGGAACATTATTTGCAATAACATGCTCTTTTAGTTTATCAGCCAATTCAGGTCCGCTTAGAGAAATAAATCCGGGATAATTTTCAACTAAGTGAGTTGTGGTGATCAAACCTCCTGGCTCTTTTGCAATTAATAAAGTATCCATATTAAAGCGAGCTGCATATACGGCCGCAGGATATCCTGCACACCCTCCTCCTACAATTATACAATCATATGTTTTTTTAAAGTTTTCCATATATTAATTATTATTGAGAAGTGTTTTTTAAATTAGACTATTATATGAACAAAAATATAAAAATAGCACACTAATATTTACAAAAAGTATAAAATTTATAACTAAATTATATATTTGGTTAATAATTCTTTATTAAATATATTCCCCAAATCAGCATAACTATTACTAGTAAATAAAATAAGATATGAACACCAGTTTGAGTTACAGGATTCATTAATGAGTATATAATTGTAAATATTATTATCACAATTGAAGCAACCAGAAATGCAGTTCCATAAATATGTAAGTCGGTGTGCTCTACATGATTAATTTCTTTTTTTGATGTCATTTTTTATATAATGCTTATTTTTTCTTTTTAGAGTTTTTAGCTGAAGCTTTTTTTAAATAAATCTCATCTTCAATATCCTCTAAATCATGCAGAATTCGTTCTTCATCTGCAAGAGTTTGTCTTACCATTTTTTCAATATTTCTATCAATATTTTGCATATATTTTTGAGTAATTATAATCTGTTTCAATGAGTAAATTAATACTAACATCATTGCTATAATTGTCCAAAACATTACAAAAAAGAGAAAATTTTGATCTCCTACCATTACCATGATATAAAAAATATAAATTAGAATTATATATAGTTTTGTTATTTCTAAAAAGGGAAAAATATATTTTGGAAGTATATTTTAATTTAAGTAGAATTAATTAAATACCTCAGTTACTAATTTGGCTTCTTTTTGAATATTTTCAAGTTTTTTTTGTGATAGCTTAATATCATTCTCAGAATGAATTTTTAAATAATCTTGAATTTTCTTAATTAATTTAGAAGCATCAGCTTTAGCTAATTTTTGAACAGAATTAATTCCAACTTGGACTAATAAGAATGCTAAATTTTCCCCAACTCCTTTTACCTGTAATAATTCTAGTTTTTTTAATATAGTTGTCATTGTTGTTGGTTGAGTTGCAACTTGTTTAGCTATAGAACTTCTTTTTTTTGAAGTTTCAAGGCCTAAAAATGCATCTTTATAGTTTTTAAACCCAGCAAGTTCTAAATACCCTCTTTCAACTTCACTAAGTATTACAGAATTTACAATTTTCCCAGAAGGGAATTTTTTTTGAGTATTTTCTTTTTTTTCAATTTTTTTAGATGTTATTTTTGTTTGTGATTTTACTGGTTTTAAATCTTTAGTTGAAACTTTATCATTTTTGTGACTATTATCTGAAATTATTTTCTGAGTATTTAATTTTGCCCTAGAACTTGATTTCTCAAGTTGAGTTTTAATTTCTTGAGTTGTTTGAACCATACTCTCTTTGGTTTGATTTCTTATTTCATAAGATGAATCTTGATACTTGCTCATTTTAGATTTTGTATCTTTTTTATTAAACGAATTTGTAACTTTCTCTTTTAATTCTTTAAAAAAATCAGTAAATAGTTCTATTATGTTTACCATATTATATAATTATTAACTTATTAATATAAAAAAACTTGTAACTACTAGCATAAGTAAAGAATTCGCCAATTAAATTTCTAAAAATTAGAGATATTAGTTTGTTACAACCACTCTTGGTTTTTTGATAGTTCTATTTTTGAATTTATATCCTTTTCTTGAAGTTTTTAATATAATTCCTTTTTGCATTCCTTTTGATTCTTGATAACTCCCAAGTTCATGTAAATCAGGGTCATAAAATCTCTCTTTTGCTTCATAAATCTCAATTGAATTTTGAGTCATAGTTTTTTGAAGTTGCTTTCCAATAGAATTAAATTCTAATAAAAATCGTTGCAACTCCACATTTGAAGCATCTACTTTAAAACTTTGCTCTTTTGCTTTTTCATACAGTTCATAAATAGCTAAAATTTCTTTTGCAAATTTCTGTGCATTGTTAAATTCATACTCTTCTTGATTTCTTTCTTGTTTTTGAACTAAATTTTTATTCTTTAATTTTAAAGCAGAATATTTATGAAGAAGGATTTCATATTTTTCATCATTTTTATTAAAAGCTTGTGATATTTTTGAGAGAACCATTTATTAGTATTATAAATTAACTCTTTATAAAATTAACGTAAAATTATCTATAGGAAAAAAGTTATTGAAACATAAACAATTAAAAAATAAAGATAATGGTATCAAAAAATTAGTTGTTAGAATATCTCTGGTATAAATCTTGTAATTCCTTTTGCTCTTCTTCTAATTGTTTTAAACGTTTAGAGATATATTCTAATATTTTATTCTCAGAGTTTTTATAGAAGTTATTTTCAAACATTGATGATGAAAAATTATTACTATTATTAACAACAGTATCTACATTAGTTGAAACTTCAAAAGGACTTAAATTAGTAGTTGAATTTACAGAATTAATAGAGTTATTTTCTACATTATGACCCATAGATTGAGGCATATCTTGATTAACTGAATAAACTTCTCTTTGTAATTGAGGTGAAGAATATGGAGTTGAAGAAGAACTTTGCTCTTCTTTTTTAGGAGATGTATTTAACACAGAATCTGCAAGCATTGCTAAAGCACTTTTTTTAGAAGCAAAATTAATTGAGCCATATAAAGAAGAGTTTGAATTATTTGAAGAATTCTTATCTATATCTTCTGAATTTGAAGTTGAATACTTTTGGGAAAAATTATTCTGTTGTTCTTGCTTTAACTGATCTCTTTGAGCTTGAATTTCTTCACTTCTTTTTTGTGCTTGAATATTTAATTGGTCTTGAATTGAATTTAATTCATTTGCTTTATCAATAGTTTCTTGTGTTTTTCGAGGTAAAATTGATGAAAAGGGGTTTATATTTTGCTCAGAGTCTTCATTTTCTAAATTTGGTTGACTAATAATTTCTAAAGTTGACCAATTAATTTGAGCTTCTTGAGATTTTGAAAGTTCCTGCTTTGAGATTATACAACTAATACCTAAACTAGAACAAATTGAGAAAAGTTGGTGTGAAAAAATAGAAAATGTGAATATTATTCCACTTACTTTTTCAAATACTTTTGAAGTTAAAGCTGATTTAAACTCTGCACTATTTCTAAAAATTACATATTTATTATGAGGAGTTGATAAATCTACTTCATGAAATGGAACTAATGAAATTTGTTCATTTTCCTGAATTGAAGAATTATTATTTAAAGATTTATACAATAATAATTTATCTTCAAATGAATCTTCAATTGGAATAGTAAATACTTGAATATGAGTCAATTGCACTTTACCTTTAGTATTAATAAACCCCTCAACAATTACATCATTTAATGAATTAGTAATTTGATGAATTGAAATTAATTCTTGTTCTTCTAAAATTTTTCCTTTAATCTGAACTTGTTCATATCCTAATTTTGAACCTTGTTTACAATATATAACTTCTTGTTTTGCAGAGTTATAAAATAACACGTTCTGATAAGAAGAGTATTGTTCTGCATATATTTGATAGAGTGAACCCTCAACTTCAAGAGGAAGACCTAATTGAGAAAATAAAAGCAGTTTTGAACCTTGCTTATATAAACTAAATATTTTTTTAACATCTTCAAATTTTGTAATTTCAATTTGAAAATCTAATTCTTTAATATTTAATTTTGTTGATAAGGAGTAAAAATATTTGTTAAATACCTCTTCAAAAGCACTTTGAATTGCATTTTTATCAACATTTAGAACTGAAAAATTACAATTCTGAGAAGTTCTTATAGTAATATTAAATGTGTCTGAATTCATTGAATTCATAAATGAATAATTTTTTAGCTCAACTTGGTCAAACGAACTAAAAAATTCTTGAAATTTTCGAGATAAATTTCGCAAAAACTCCGGATTTATTGGAGTCTTTAATGCTTCACTCACTTCAGGATTATTTAGTATTTTTTTAAATTGTTCAATTGTTTTAAGTTGGGAGCACCCCTTAAGAAGTGTTTGAATAGTATGAGGATTTGCCAACTTTTGTATAAATTCATCTCTTGTAATGATTATTTTATCAATTGTAATCCCATTTTGATTAAGTGCAAAATCAATGCAATCTTTCGAATTTCCATATGTTTCAAGTGTCATATTAATATTAACTTAAGAGTAAATATAATTTTTAAAAATTTGTATTCACATCAAGTGAAAGGAGGGACTCCTGAATCATAAAAACTTAGATAGTCTCCATTTCCAATAATTAAATGGTCTAACACTTTAATATGTAATAATTCACAAGCTTGCATAATTTGAGTTGTTATTTCAACATCCGCTTGAGACTCTTGAGTATCTCCACTGGGATGATTATGGATTAAAATTATTGAACTTGCATGTAAGTCTAAAGCTTTTTTTACAATTTTTCTCACATCAATATGGACGAAATGAATGGAGCCTTTTGCAACAATTTCATCTCTTATTAGTTTATTTTTTACATTTAGATATAAAACTCTCATCTCCTCACACATCTTATATTGCATTGAATGCTTAACATATTCATAAATTTCTTGAGATGATGAAAAACTCTCTTTAAAACTCACTTCTTCTTGAATTCTTTTTGAGAGTTCAAATACTGAAATAATCTCACACGCTTTAGCAGTTGAAATTCCTTTAATAGTACTTAATGATTCAATGTTAGTTGAGAGCAATTCAAGAGGAGAAAATGTCTGTAATATTTCTCTTGAGAGCTCTAATACATTTTTATCTTTTGTTCCTGTTTTTAAGAGTAATGCTAAAAGTTCTGAATTTGTAAGACTACTTGCACCAAATTTGATTAATTTCTCTCTTGGCATTTCTTCTTTTAAAAAAAATTCTTTAAATGCTGGTTTTTGTGTTAATTTTTGTACTGATTTGTTGGGATCATTTTTTAAAGATTTTTTTACACTTGTATTTGTAGTTTCTTTTTCAAGACGAATTACTTGCATATTTTCAAAGGTTTGTTGGATTAATTGTATTTGTGACATAGTTATTTTGTTCAAATTGAGTTTTTAAAAGTATCTACTAAGAAGAATAGAAAATAAACTAACTATATAGAAGTTGTATAAAGATTAGGAATAAAATTCTACTCCTCTAAAAGAGTATATTTAAAAATAACTAAGCATCTAAATTATATAGAAATGAATGATGATAATAATGCTACGTTTGAATTTAATTCTTCTCCTATAAAACAAGACTTTAATACTAAAGAGATGATTATTAAAACTACTGAATTTTTTGATGAATATAAAACTGAAGAAATTCAAGATATGAAACGAAAAGGATTTAATTTTTTAAAAGTTGATTTTTTTGAAGTATTAGAATTTGATATTGAACTTGCGGAGTATTTACTTGAATTTCCAAAAGATATAATCTCAATTTTTGAAATTAGTTTAAAAGATATGCTTCAAATCTCAAAAACTCCTCATATTTGGCTGAGTTCTCTTCCTGAAACTGAAAAAGTACTCATTCGTGATATCAGATCCGAGCATATTGGAAAACTTATCAAAGTTGAAGGAATTGTAAGAAGAAAAACAGATGTAAGACCACGACTATTACATATTGAATATTTATGTACTAATCCATCTTGTCCTTTTTGTGAAGAAAAGCTTAAAATTCCACAACTTGAAGACAAAGCACGAATGTTAAAAGCATGCCCCAAATGTAAAAGTCCAGTTGATTTAGTTCATAAAGAATTAGTTGATTCACAAAGTTTAGTTCTTGAAGAATTACCCGAACAATTAGAAAACTCAGCAGATCAACCTAAACGACTTAATATTTTACTCAAAGAAGATTTAGTGTCTCCATTTAAAGATTCTAAATCAAATCCTGGTTCTAAAGTATATGTAGTTGGATTTGTAAAAGAAATTCCTATTCCCACACGTACAGGAGGAGAGAGTGTAAATTTTGAACTGGTAATTGATGGTCTCTATATTGATTTAGTAGATGAGGATTATAGTGAGATTAATATTTCACCTGAAGAATTGGAACAAATTAAAGAACTTTCAAATAAAGAAAATGTTCGTGAAACGTTGACTAACAATTTTGCACCTTCAATTTATGGTTCTGAGAAAATCAAAGAGGCTATTTTACTTCAACAATTTGGAGGAAGTATTAATATTAAATCAGATGGAGTTAAAACAAGAGGAGATATTCATATTTTACTCATTGGTGATCCTGGAGCTGCTAAATCACAAATGTTGAAAGCCGCAACTCGTATTGCTCCAAAAGCAAGTTTTGTATCGGGAAAATCAGCTTCAGCAGCAGGACTTACAGCAACTGTGTTAAAAGATGATTTGACTAAAGGGTGGGCACTTGAAGCAGGAGCGATGGTCTTAGCCTCAGGAGGATTGTGTGCTATTGATGAGCTTGATAAAATGAGTGATGAAGATACTTCTGCAATGCACGAGGCTCTAGAGCAACAAACTATTTCAATTGCTAAAGCAAATATTCGAGCAACTCTGAGATGTGAGACTACAGTACTTGGTGCTGCAAATCCTAAACTGGGAAGATTTGACCCCTATGGAGATATTACTAAACAAATTAATTTTCCTCCCGCACTGTTGAGTAGATTTGATTTAATATTTATTCTTCAAGATGAAGCAGACAAGAAAAGAGATGATTTAATTGCAAATCATATTCTACAAGCACATAAAGATAAAACTAGAACACAAACCGAACTTTCTGCTGAATTTTTAAAAAAGTATATTGCTCAGGCAAGAAAGTTAAATCCCCAATTAACACAAGAAGCAATCGTTTTAATTAAAGATTTTTATGTGAAAATTAGAAATGCCGGAAGTGGAGCAGAAGAAGGAAAAATGAAATCAGTACCTGTGACTGCAAGACAACTTGAAGCAATTGTTCGTTTAGGACAAGCGTATGCAAAAGTAAGACTTAATGATAAGGTAACTGAGCAATATGCTCAAGAAGCAATTGATATGTTAATGTATTGTTTAGAAAAAATTGGTGTCGACCCTAAAACGGGAGAGATGGATATTGATAGAATTACTACAGGAGTTACTACATCAAGTAGAAATACATATAGACAAGTTTTACAAATAATTGATACACTTGAACAAGAGAGTCCTGAAATTACCTATGATGCTATTGTTGAAATGGGAGATAAAAAAGGAATTTCTAAGGGAGAAGTTGATAAAATTATTAGTAAATTAAAAGCAGAAGGACTCATATTTGAGCCTCGTAAAAATTTATTTAAAAAATTATAATCCCTTAAATGTATGAAATAACTAATCAAGTAAAAAATCAAATAAATAATAAAACTAACGATGAATCTTAACATAAACTTTCAAGTTATTTAAAAGAACTAATAGTATATACAAATACAAAATTACATGAATTTGTGTATAATTAACTATATATATGATTTCAAAAATTAGAGGAGAAGTTACCAATACTATTGGTAAAGTTATTTTTAATTTTAATATTATTGAGGAAAAAATCAATTCAATTCTTACACAATATTTTCAAATTTTAAAGGAGAAAGAAGATTTTTTTAAAACTCAATTCCTTAACAATTCAATTATTAATTTTAATTCTAAAATAAAAATTTTAAAACAAATTCTAGATAAATTAGAAATCGAAAACTCTAAACATATTATCAAATTATTAGAAAATGCTAATGGGTATTGAAATATGTTTGCACATTGCACAGTAGAATTTGAACATGTAACAACTCAAAAAGACCCTCAAATTTATATGGAAGTTGGAATTATTAAACCAAAATTAAAAGGTTCGATGAATGCACAAGGAAAAGTAAGTGATAAAGAATCTTTTAGTTTATAAAAAATTTAAAGAAAATGTACTTGAAGTAGAAAAAGAATTAGAAACGATTTTAAATCAATTAAGTTAAATTAAGTTTACAAAGTTATATGATATAATTATATTATGAAAGTTCAAGAAAAAGAAGAAAATTACAAAATTTCTAAAACCGCAAAAGAACATGTTAAAAAAATAATAAAAAGAAATCGCTCTCTTCTTATAAGATTAAAAGATTTATAATTTAATAAAATGTAGATTAATTTTGAAGTATAAGACATTATCGAGATTCATGATGAAATTATAAGAGAATTTGGAGGAAATGAAGGAATTGTTAGTATTTCTTCTCTTGATTTTACACTAGATTATGCTAAAACAAATACATATAATGATGATTTTTTCACAATACTTGCAAAATTTTACAAGCTATTACAATTGATAATCTCTTTGTTGATGGAAATAAAAGAACAGGAATTGTAGTTATTGAAGCAATACTTGAAGATAATGGACTAATTTTATCTTTAGATGAAAAAATGAAAGAAGAGTTCATTTTAAATGTTGCTAAATTACACTATACTCTTGAAAATTAAAAAATATTTTTAGTTAAAAATATAGACAAATTTTAATATTTTCACATCTCCTCTAAATGCTTAGTACAATTTTCAAGAAGCATCTCTACTTTATCATGTGTAATTTTAAATTTATATACACTAGTATTTTTAGATTTAGATGAATTTGTAAAAAAATCTTCCTTTGATAACTGCTTAAATATGTATAGTAAAATTCTAATAGTTCCACCATGACTTACAATAACACAATTTTGCTCATTTTCTAAAATGGGAACTAGAAATTCTTCCACTCTTTTAACATGACCATAGAAATTTTCTCCTTGTGGTGGTTTTCTTAAAAATAAATCCTTTTCCTCTAAATCCTCGAATTTATGTTTTAATTTATCTTTTCCATGAAATTCTCCATGACTTCTCTCTCTAATTAATGTAGATGCTATGAATTCTTTATCTTGATAAAACCTATAAATTGCTTTTGCTGTATCATATGCACGTTTTGAATCTGAAGTATAAATAATCTCAAAATCATTTATCCCTTTAAATCTTTGAGCTAACTTTTGAGCTTGTTCAAATCCTTCTTGAGTTAAATGAGTATCTAATTGGCCTTGATAGTAATTAGAAATATTAGCTTCACTTTGTCCATGCCGTACTAGATAGATAATCATATTAAGAATTAATTAATAAGATAATATAAAAATTTGTAATTTATAATTTATAATCTACAAGTCACATCTCCTCTAAATGCTTAATACAATTGTGCAAATGAATCTTAACTTCTTCCTCTTTTAATTCTAGTTTATAAACTGCAGTATTTCCTGAAGTAATTTTAAATAAATCCTCCTCATTGTCAAATCCTTTGAGAAGGTATAATAACATTTTAATAGTAATTCCATGATTTACAATTACACAATTTTTACGCTTTTCTAATACCTCAACTACAAATTCTTCAACTCTTTTTAAGTGTGTTTCAAAACTATCTCCTCCTTTAACATCCCAATGGATTGGAAGACCTTCATATTTAAGTCGTCCAGTTTCAAAAGAAATATTTTCAAGTTCTCCAAAATTTTTTTCACGTATTTTTTCATCTATAATTAATTCTTTATCTTTATGAAATTGATGGATTGCTTTTGCTGTATCAAATGCTCTTTGCAAATCAGAAGTATACATAATTTCAAAATCATTAATTTGTTTAAACCTTTGAGCTAATTTTTGTGCTTGATACTTCCCTTCTTGCGTAAGGGGAGAATCTAAATGACCAGCACTTCTTTTCTCAACGTTTGCAACACTCTGTCCATGTCTTACTAAATATATAATCATACTTTTACTACTACATACTTTTTAATAAGAGTTTGCATATAAACTAAAAATTGAAAATTATATAAATTAAATTAAAACTAAATACAAAATAAACTACAAAATTAATTTTTTACTATAAATCTTAAAGAAGCTCCATTAATACACCATCTCTTACCTCCTTTCTCTTTTGGACCATCATCAAATACGTGTCCTAAATGTTCCCCATACTTAGATAATACTTCAACTCTTTTCATACCAAATGTTCTATCTTCTTTTAATATAATATTATCTTCATTAATTACACTTGTAAAACTTGGCCAACCAGTTCCACTATCAAACTTATCTTTGCTAGAAAATACTTCGACTCCACATGCTTTTGTCACATACACTCCCTTTCTTTTTTCATCATTTAACTTACTTGTAAATGAGCGCTCAGTTTTACTTCTCCATATAACATTATAACTTAATTCATCTAATATCTCACTTGTGAGCCAAATATCTTTAGCAATATCTTTACACATTTCAAGAGGAGTGTTTTCAATAATTTGTAGAGCTTCTTCTTTTGACATAGCATTTAGATTTAATTTTGAATCTGATTTTTCTTTATCCTCAAAGATTCGATTTTTAGATAGAAAATTATTAATTAGTGTAATCATAATATATTAATTATTTGATAATTTAAATAATTATTTCATTTAATACTTAAATTTATTAATATTTATTTATCATAAAATATTATAAAAAAATTCTCAGATATCTCATAAGTAACAAACATTTAAATAAAAAGGCTATTGCAGATGATATATGAGATATATTAAAATTTTACTTACATCTACAGTACTGATATTAATTATTACTCTACTACTTCAAGGCTGCTCTTCAACGAACTCGACTAAAAAGGAAAAAAGTAGTATTTCATTTAATGAAATTAAAGAAGAGTTTAATGTAAGTGATGAATTTTCAACTGCTGTATTTAGTGGAGGATGCTTTTGGTGTGTTGAAAAAGATTTTGAAAAACTTGAAGGAGTAGTTGAAGCAATTTCAGGATACACCTCTAATTCCTCTCAAGATGAAGCTCCAACGTATCAACAAGTAGCATCAGGAAGTACTAATTTTAGAGAGAGTGTGCTTGTAATTTATGATTCAACAAAAATAAATTTTAAAGAATTAGTTGAATATTTTTTAATTCATCATGACCCAACAGACATGGGAGGAAGTTTCTATGATAGAGGATTTCAATATACAAGTGCAATTTATTATCAGAATTCTAATCAAAAAAATATTGCTTTAAATGTGATTTCTGCATTTCAAGAAGAAAGAATTTACGAAGAACCAATTATAACAAGTGTTGAGGAACTTACCAACTTTTATATGGCTGAAGAGTATCATCAAGATTACTATAAGAAAAATCCTCTTCAATACAGGGCATACAGATTTGCAAGTGGAAGAGATAGACATATATCATCAATAAAATCTAGAATTAAATGAATAAACAAATAATACTTTTATTCTACTTCTACAAAATTCTACTCCTCTTAAGAAATACTTTTATAAATCGTGTTTGTATTATTTAGAATAATATGGCTACACTAATTGCATTATTAAGTTCAGGTAAAGGAACTTGGGGACATGTAAATGCTCTTCTTCAAGTTGAAAAATGGGATAAAATTATTTTATTTTGTAATGACTTTGCATATAAAGAGTTTAATGTGAAAGGTACTCAAACATTAAAACTTCAAATTGATGAGAAAAAACCTCAAGAATATATTGAAAAAATTGCATCAATTCTAAGAAAAGAAGTAAATGATTTAGAAGTTGCTCTTAATTTAGTTTCTGGAACAGGATATGAGCACATGATAGTTTTAGGAGGAATAATTAGAGCAGGACTTGGATTTAGGCTAGTAGCATGTGAGCATAAAGAACTCATTGAATATAAATTGTACGAAACTCCTGAACTATTAGGAGAAGAATTCCTAGATGACTAAGTTTATATTAAAGTGTAGAGGTATATTTATAAATAACCAAATATTTTGATAATTTAAAATGGTAGCAATATGGATTACAATAGCAGTAGTAGTAATTGTGTTATTATGGTTAATTTTATCCTATAACGCATTTGTAAGACTAAGAAATCAAGTTCAAAATTCTTGGGCTCAAATTGATGTTCAATTAAAAAGAAGAAATGATTTAATTCCTAATTTAATTAATACAGTTAAAGGATATGCAAAACATGAAAGGGAAACACTTGAGAGTGTAACAAATGCAAGAACTCAAATGATGAATGCTCAGCAATCAGGAAGTACTGGAGATGTTGCTCAAGCAGATAATATGTTAGCAGGAGCATTAAAATCATTATTTGCTGTAGCAGAAGCGTATCCTGATTTAAAAGCAAATACAAATTTTTTACAATTACAAGAAGAATTAAGCGGAACAGAGAATAAAGTTGCAGCATCAAGGCAATATTTTAATGATAGAGTAATGGAGTATAATACTAAAAGAGAATCATTTCCTGCAAATTTAATTGTTGGAATTTTTAACTTTGGTCCTAAAGAATTATATGAAATTCCTGAAGAAGAAAAAGCAGTTCCAAAAGTTGAATTCTAATCAACTTATTTTATTTTTACAATACGTTAAGATTATTTACTATAAATTAATTAAAAGTGTCATTAAATATTCATGAGGAAATAAGAAGGAATAGAATAAAATCAGTGTTTATTATTGGTTTATTTTTTGTATTTGTAGCTTTTCTAGGTGCAGCTGCAGGTACAATTCTCTCAATGAGTTATACTGGAGATGTATTTAATATTCAATCTATTTTAATATCAGTTGGAGTTGCCATGTTTATTTCTATAATTTATATCTTAATTTTTATGGGAATTGGTTCTAACATGATCCTCTCCTCCACTGGTGCTAAAGAAGCTTCAAGAGAACATTATCCTCATTTATATCACTCAACTGAAGCACTCTCAATAGCTGCGGGACTGAGAACTCCTCCTAAATGTTATATCATTGAAGACCCATCACTTAATGCATATGCAACAGGATTTTCTCCTGAAAAATCGTATGTTGTTGTAACAACTGGGCTAATTAAAAAACTCAATAGACAAGAACTTGAAGGAGTAATTGCTCATGAAATTGCACACATTAAAAATTATGATATTAGAATTATGCTTCTAGCAGCAGGACTTGTAGGAGCAACAGTATTTATTGCTGATTTTTTATTTAGGATGTTTATTTTTGGAGGACACGGTGGTGGAGGAGGTGGAGGAAATAAAGATGGAAGAGTGATGATATTCATATTTGTATTTTATTTTGTACTTATCATCACTGCTCCTATTGTTGCTCAACTCATTAAACTTGCAATTTCACGAAGAAGAGAATATTTAGCTGACGCAACGGGTGCTCAACTTACGCGATATCCCGAAGGATTAGCATCTGCTTTAGAAAAAATTAAAGGAGATCCTGACCCGATGATTGAAAGAGCAAATAATGCAACTGCGCACTTATTTATTTCAAATCCATTTAGAAAGAAAAAAGTAGGACTAAGTTCACTCTTCTCAACTCACCCTCCAATAGAGGAGAGAATAGCTATTTTAAGAGGACAGAAGAAATAATTATTACTCAAAAATATCTCATATTTTTGTTGGGATTAAAATCTTAAGGGACAAAAATAAGATTTTAACCTTCCAAGAATTTCTAATTGTTGTTAGGATTGCTATTTTAAAAGGACAAAAAAATAATAGTTTCTTTTTGGAAACTTTTCTTTATAAATTATATACTTCTTAATATATATACATGAATACAAAATCAATGTCATATGATATTCAAATACTTATTGCAAGACTTTTTATTGTAGGTCTTTTTGCAATGAGCGCATTTGGTAAAATTACTGCATTCTCTGCGCAAGCAGGATTTGCAGGTTCTTCATGGATTACAGCTACTCTTCCGTTTTTAACAGGAGAAGTATTATTAGTTGCTGCAATTTTAATGGAAGTTGTTGGAGTTCTTCTAGTTTTAACTGGATGGAATATGAAATATGGAGCATATGTTTTGATACTCTACACATTTTTAGCCTCAATTATGTTTCACATTGGAGATGGAGAATTAATTGCATTTTTGAAAAATTTGAGTGTGATGGGAGGGTTATTAGTTCTCTCAATGATGCATGCTGGAAAATTCTCTTTAGATAAAAAGGAGAATTAATTCTTTTTTAATTTAGGATTTATACCTCTTCTATGCAACTATCTCTAGAATATAATAATTTTTGTATTAAGCATTATTTTATAAATTAATTATCCTCTATAATATCTATGAATCTAAAATCGATGTCTTTTAATATTCAGATACTTATTGCACGAATTTTTATCGCAAGTATGTTTGTAGTAAGTGGAATTGGTAAAATTATTTCATTTTCATCACAAACTCAATTTGTAAATTCTTCATGGATAATGAATATAATTCCATTTTTAGCTGCTGAAGTAGTTCTAGTTATTGCAATTATGATGCAACTTATTGGAGCAACTCTAATTTTAACTGGGTGGAATATGAAGTATGGGGCATATATTTTAATGCTTTTTACATTTTTAGCCCTACTAATGTTTTATATCGAAGATTTAGAAATAGCTAATATACTGAAAAATTTAAGTGTAATAGGAGGATTATTAGTACTCTCAATGATGCATGCAGGAAAATTCTCTTTAGATGAAGAGGAGAATTAAATTCTCTTAATTTTCACAAATTACTTAAATATTAATATTTTATTTAATATATGAATAAGGTTAATATTATATTTATATTAGTGTTAATAAGTACAATAATTAGTGGGTGTACTCTTAGTTCTTCAGTTAATGTGCAGAACTTAATTGAAGCAAATTCTCAAGTTCAAAGTTTTTTAGAAGAATTTCCAAATACAAATATTCAAATTACACACTTTTCTTTTGATGAAAGTTTAACTCTGCAAGAAGAATTTGAAAAAAATTGTGCTAAAACTTTTACTCAAAAAGAACTATATAGATTTTCAATTCAAGATAATACTCAAAACTTAGAATTGATTGGATTTTTAGACTCAAATGCAGGAGTTGTAGAATGTGTAAATAGGATAGCTGTTCATAATAATGTAATAATTGATGATGACTCTGATATTAATGAAAATAATCATAATATAGATAATCAAAAAAATTCTCAAAATGAATCTAAAAGCGAAGATATCAAAGAAGAATTAACCTCCTACGTAAATGATGATGAAAAAACTCCATATATGGAAAAAGAGAATCAATTTAAAGTTACTTCACTCAATGTTCAAGAAGTAAATGGTCAATATGTTGCAACAGTTACAATGCAAAACGAAAATGTATCATCAGGAGTGTTTACTGATGTATTTTTTGAAGTAGAAGGAGTAGTTACAAGACAAAGTGTAACTGTTGATCAAGCAACATCAATCCAATCCTTTAAATTAAGAGATGTATTATCAAATTATGATAGTTTAGTTGTCGGTAATTCGTATCGATTGAGTGTTGAAGTTGGAAATACAAGTGTTAATCAATCTTTTATCTTTAACACTATAGCCGAGGAGTCAGGACTTCCAGTATCAATTAACTCAGTTGAAGTAAATGGATTAAAGTTAAATGATTTTTCATCTCTAAGTGTTCAAAATGGTGGAACTGTTTATATTACTATTTCATTTGTTGGACAAAGAGATGCAGATAATGCAGGATTTAAAGCAGATATTCAAGGTTATGAACAAGTTATTTTACAAGATTCAACTAATTTATTTAGAGTTAGACAAGGTGTTGCTTCATCACAAACTTTAAGTATTAATTTACCTGCTGATATGAATTCACAACAAGAATATATTTTAAGAGTATATGGAAGTAATGATTTATCAGGATTAACATATAGAGAATATTCATTAAATATCGAGTCCTCTCAAAACTCTTTACAAATAACTGATTTAACTTTAAATCCTTCAACTGGGGTTGAACCTGGACAAGCAGTTATTGCAAATGTTCGAGTAAATAATAGAGGTCAACAAAATCAAGGGACAGTTAAAACAATTGTAGAAGTTCCAGAATTAAATATTAGAGCTGAGAGTTTCTTAACTAACTTAAATGTTGGTGAAGCCAGAACTAGTGAAGATATGTATTTAGGAGTTCCAAGAGACGCAGAACCTGGAATATATACTGCAAATGTAATTATACAGTATAACGAGGGTTATACTCAATCAAAAGCAGAGTTTGACTTTGTTGTGTTGATGTCTCGTGAAACAAATAATAATCTAATTATAAGTGTTGGAGATATAGAGAATCTTAAAGCAGGGATAACTACTTCATTTGATGTAATTGTAGTAAATCCAACTTTACAAACTAAAACTATTAGAATTACTACAGATTCAGAGTTAGCAACAGTAGATATAAATCCTACATTTAGTAGTATTCAGCCTGGTTCTGACAGAACATTTAATATAGAAGTCACTCCAAATTCAGAAATTAAAGATAATCAAAATATTGTATTATATGTTAAAGATGCAAATACGGTTATTGAAGAGATTATTATTAATTAAACGACTTAAAAAAATTTTAATAATTAAAATAGTAAAATAAATTACAAATCAAGTGATTGAAAATCACTTAGAGCAAATCTACATCTCTTCTAATACATCTATATGTAATAACCTCAATGTTTTCTTAATAGTATGAGCTGTTAAATGAGAGATGTATAATAATTCAAACTCTTTTTCATGTCCTATAAATTGTGTAGTTTGATATAATTCATTAAACTCTTTACATAACTGCATGGTGTAATGTGCAAGTTGAGAGATTTTATATTTTTGAGCACTATCAACAACCATTTCAGGATATTTTGAAATTTTTTCAAGAAGAGATATCTGTAAAGAGTCAAAATTTAATTCTTTTTCTTGAAGTTTTTGCACATTAAACTTGCCTCTCTTTAAAAGTGATTGAATTCTTGCATAACAATATTGAACGTAAGGACCTGTTTCTCCTTCAAAACTCAAAGCAGTATCTACATCAAAATTAATACTATGTGTAGGAGCTGCTTTTAAAAAATAAAATGCAAGTGCTCCAAATCCAATTACATGTGCTCTTCTCTCAAGTTCATCATGTGACAAGTTTGCACATCGAGTAAGTAAATTCTCTCTTGCTTTACTCACACACATCTCATAGACTTCATCAGCTCCAATTGTATTGCCAACTCTTGAGGAGAATTTTTTCCCTTCTTTATCAAATACATATCCATAAGAGAAATGATAATTTTTTTCATACCCCCCTAAACTAAATCTTTTTAAAATTTCAAATAACACATTAAAATGATATTCTTGCTCATGTCCTACAATAAAAATACTCTTATCGGGTTGAAATAATTCCTCTTTTAATTGTGCTAAATACACATCTTGTGTCATATACAGAGTTGTTTTATTTGACCTGAGTAAATATTTTTTCCCCAGTTTTACATTTTCTAAATCAATTCCCACAGCTCCACTTTCATCTTCAAACATACCTTGAACATTATTTTTTAACGCTTTTTCAATTAATTCTCTTCCTTTATCATAGACTTGACTTTCATAAAACTCTGTATCAAATTGATGTAATTTGTAATGGTGATATGTTTTTTTATATCCCTGATATACCAACTCTAACACTTCACTCCACAACTGTCTTACTTCTTCATCTCCTGCTTCCCATCTCTCAAGCATTATCATTGCTTCTTTGTATGTAGGTGAATTTCCTTCCCCTAACTCCTTCTCTTCTTCTTTAATACTATTTGATATTTTTGCATACAAATACGCTACATATTCATCAGTTTTCAAATTTAGACCCTCTTGTGATTCAACATCTTTAAAACGTTGATATCCAAGCATTGCATAACAAATTGAGATTCCCCTATCATTATTCAAATTTGTAGTTACAACTTCATGCCCTACTTTTTTGAGAAGTAAATATAAACTATTTCCAATAAGCATATTTCTCGTATGCCCAATATGTAAATTTTTATTGATATTTGGAGATGGAAATTCAATGACAACTTTTTGAGATTCTTCTACTTTTGGATTCTCAGAGTATTTTTTGATTAATTCCTTTGCATATTCATTTGGACTAAATGTGAAATTAAGAAATGGACCTCTTGCTTGTATAGTTTCAATTTCTTTGGGTTTATTTTGAGATAATTGTTCTTCTAACTCTTTTGCTATTTGTGCAGGGTTCTTTCCAAGTTGTTTTGCTAAAATAAAACAAGGAAGAGACAAATCTCCATGTTCTTTTAATTTAGGAGCTTCAAGTAATTTCTCATCTATTTTAAAATTATGTTTCTTAAGCATTTCAATAATAACTGATTTCATAGTTATAACAGATTAATTCTTTTATTTAAAGATTTGTACAATTAGAAATTTTAATTTTATCAAAAAAACTCATCAGCTTGAAAAGTAATACTTAAAATTGAAATTTCTAAACATTTTTTCTCCTCTTCATTTAATTCCTCTATTTTTGAAATATATGATGGAAGAGATAATGCCAAGTTTGAATCTTTTTGAGTTATATCTGAAAATATTGCGTATAAAAACTCTTTTTTAAGAGCATATTCTTGATGTATAGATAATATCTTTTCAAAATTTGCTTGGGGAGGATTAACGTATTCTTTTTGAGGGTCAAGAGGATAGTTAGATAATATAGGAATTATGGAAAAATTTTCTTCTTCCATTTTAGTTATTATTTGATCTGAATTTAATCTTTTAAAATCTAAGTTCTCAACTGAATAATTTTTTGAACCTAGAAGAAACGTCTCCTCATTAAAAATTTCAAAGTCTAATGTATCAAATATTATTTTAGATTTTACCCTTACTGGTAAAGAAGATTTTATTTTTGAATATAATGAAACTACTTTCTGAACTCTATTCTCTTTGTTTGCTCTATAAAAATCTATTAAATAGATAGGTAAATCACTAGATTGAAATAGATTCTTCTTAGAAATATTTTCAACCAATTGATTTATTTGATTTTCTTCTAATTTAATTAAATTATTATATTTGTAAATTGATTTATGATTTAAATTTTCATTATAATTATTATGTTTATGTGAAAAATATATATCAAGAGGTATAACTAAATTTCCTCCAAATTGAATTTGTTTTGAGAGTATTAAAAAAAATTTAGACTTTTCTTTATTGATAACTTTAATTATATCTCCTTTTGAAATTCTAATCATTATAAAAGTATGAAAGATATATTTATAAATATAGATAAAATAGTATATGTAATTGGTAGATTTCTATATTTCTATACCAAGAATTGATAAGTATTATTGTTCTTAAAAACATGGAATTAGACATTAAATTATTCTAATGTAACTATGTTGCAAAATACTTGAACTGTAATTTTATATAAAAATTAAAGAAATTAGTTAAAAATTATATGAAAATTAACAAAATTGTTAGAAATTAACAAACATAATATATATTATTAAAAAATGAATATTAAATTATTAGACGAAATTTTAAAAGAACTTCCAAAAGATAAAGTATCTTCAGTTGAATTTGAAGCAGCAAATATTGTAGTATATACTATTGATAAGGATTTCTTATTTAATGGAAGAGATAAACTTAGACAAATTGTTCAAAAATTCAAAAAAAGAATTGCACTAAGAGCTGATCCTTCTATTTTACTTTCTGAAGAAGAAACTGAGAAAAAAGTTAAAGAAATTTTACCAGATGTTACTATCGATAAATTCTTATTTGATAATGCAAGATCTAGTTTAACTCTTGAAGTTGATAATGTAGGTTCTGCTGTTGGGCAAGGAGGGAGTAATTTAAGAACTATTCAAGAAAATACAAATTGGAGTGTAAACATTAGAAGAAAACCCCCTATGAGATCACTTACAGTTGATACTATGAGGGCAATTGAATTTCAAGAAAGTGAATACAGAAGAAAATTTCTAAATAATGTTGGTAAAAGAATTTATGGTGGTTGGAAAAGTGGTAAAATCAAAGGTTGGTCAAGAGTAACTGTGTTAGGGTCAGGTCTACAAATTGGACGTTCTGCTTGGTATTTACAAACAAGTGAGAGTAGAATTTTATTTGATTGCGGAACTGATCCTGCAGTTCCTCATGGAGACCCTAATGAATTTCCAATTTTAGATTCTCCTGATTTTAAGATTGAAGATATTGATGCTGTTGTTGTGTCTCACGCACATATTGATCATATAGGTTTAGTTCCGTATTTGTATAAAATTGGATACAAGGGCCCTATTTATTGTACTGAACCAACAAGAGATATTATGGCTCTTTCCCTAATTGATACTGTAAAAATCTGGAATAATGATGGTCACTCTAACTCCTCTTTATATAAAGTTGAAGATATTAAAGAAATGCTTAAACATGTAATTACTCTTGATTATGAAGAAGTAACTGATATTGCTCCAGATATTAGATTAACTCTATATAATGCGGGTCATATTATAGGTTCAGCTTTTTGTCATGTAAATATTGGAAATGGAATTCACAACTTTATGTATGGGGCTGATTTTAATTTTTCAAATAAACAAAGACTATTAAATAGAGCACATACGAATTTTCCAAGACTTGAGAGTATGACTTTAGAGAGTACTAATTGTGGTCCAAAAGATCAATCAATGCCAAGAGAAGAGGGAGAAGAAGAGTTTTTAAAATTATTACTTGATGCATATATTGATGGTGGAAAAGTTTTAATTCCTGTATTTGGAATTGGACGTTCACAAGAGATGCTTTTAACTATTGCTCATTTAATTGAAGAAGAGAGATTACCTAAGAATTTCAAAGTATTTATTGATGGTATGGTTGGAGAAGTAACCGCAATTCACACAGCATATCCCGAGTTTTTAAATCATCAACTAAGAAATAGAATCTTAAGAGGAGATAATCCGTTCTTACTTGAAAATTTTAAACAAATAAGCTCTCACCAACAAAGACAAGAAGTGATTCAGAGCACTGAACCCTGTGTTGTTCTTGCAACTTCAGGTATGATGAATGGGGGGTCTTCAGTTGAATATTTCAAGCACTTTGCACCCGATAAAAAAAACATGATTATTTTTGTAGGTTATCAAGCCAATGGGACACTAGGTCGAAAAGTTAAAAATGGAGAAAAAGACATCCTAATTAATAATACTGGAAGTGTAGATGATAGATTAAAAGTTAATTTACGAGTTGAAGAAATGAAAGGAGCATTCTCAGGGCACAGCGATTTATATTCCTCTAAAAAATTCTTACAAACTTTAAGTATAAAACCTCAACAAATTATATTAAATCACGGGGAACCTAGTAAAATTAAATTTTACGCTGAAGTCATTAAAAAGTTATATCCTGAATCAAGAGTATATACTCCTGATAATTTAGATAGTATCAGACTTGGAAAAGATGAAGGACATAGAAGAGAGTTTGGAGAATTTTAATCCTCTTAAGTTTTGCAACGCAAAACTAGAATATTGCTCTAAAAGTTATGTACTTTTTTAAAATTTAAATTGAAATTTATTAAAACTATATACTTTAATTTCGAATTTCTCAACAGAATTATAAAAACATAAACATTTAAATTAATAATATCTAGAATATAATATGAATAAAATTATAATACTATTACTATTATTTTTGCTCACTATCTTTAATGGATGCCTAAATGTAAATATTGAACAAGAGATTAAAAGAAATGGTAGTTTTAATATGGAAATTACATTTCATTCAGATATTCCAATGGCTGTTTCAAACATTGAAGAAGAATTAGAACTTAACTCAGCATTGGAAGAATTTGTAACAATTAAGACTACTTCAAATAGTGTCACCTATATCTTTACTAATGTTGACCCTACCCAAAATAATCTTTTTATTAATTTAAATAGTAGCACATCTAAGAGTTCACTTTTTAAATCTAAAAGTTATAACTTAAGCAAAGAGTTTAAATTTCCATTTCACTATTATAGATATGAAATAAAAATTCCATTTGATGAAGAAAATTTAGAAGCTGGAGTTAATGAAGAAAATTTATTTGAAGATGAATTTAGTGAAATGTTTGAAAATCTGTTTAATATTGGCTATAATGTAAAAGTATTTGGCAAAATTATTAACTCAAATGGGGAAAAAGTTAATAAGAACGAAGTTAATTTTTCACTTATATCTCATACAGATGAGGTATTGTTTGTTGAATTTAGAGACCTATTTTTTATGAACTGGTTTTTAAGATAAATTTATTTTATTTAAAAAAAATGGATTAAAATATAATTGAAAAGCCCCTACTAATATTCAGACTTTTGATAAAACAAATTGAAAAAATTCTAAACATGTAATGAGCAATATTGTATTTAAAATCTAAATAATAAAATATTTTCCAATTCAAATAACTGCTCAATTAATTTACAAATTTAGTATTTAAATTTTGTATGTTGAATTATAATATACTATAAATCAGTTTCTAGATACAATAAATAAACAAATTTTCAAAATTTAAAATAAAAAACGTATTAAAAAATTCCAAAATAAAGTTAATACTCAATTTTATAAAATAGCTCTAATTAATAAATTATATGATAAAATATAATGTTATTGGACATAAAAATCCAGATACTGATGCTATCTGTTCAGCTATTGCTATGGCTGAATTTATGAAAGCAAAAGGACATGACGCTCAGGCATACAGACTTGGAGAATTAAATAATGAAACTAAATTTGTTCTTAAATATACAAACACTCAAATTCCTGAAATGATAACTTCTCTTGAAGAAGGAAGTCAAGTAGTATTAGTAGATCATAATGAGAAAACTCAAAGTATTGATAATATTGATAAATACTCAATTTATTATATTGTTGATCACCATAAATTTAGTTTAGAAACTTCAACTCCTCTCTATATTAGAGCAGAACCCGTTGCATCAACATGTTCTATTATTGCTAAAATGTTTAGTGAAGAACAAATTGAAGTGAGTAAAGAACTTGCTACATTAATGATTTCAGCAATTATTTCAGATACTCTTTTTTTTAGATCTCCAACTACAACTCATGAAGATAAACAATTAGTTGATATGCTCAATGAAATTGCTCAAATTGAAGATTTAGAAAAATTTAGTTTAGAAATGTTCAAAGCTAAAAGTGATTTAGGAAATATTACTGCAATTGAAATGATTCAACTTGATTACAAAGAATTTAATTTCAATAATCAAATGTATAGTATTGGAGTTATGGAAACTACAAGTCCAGATTTTGGAATTGATAAACTTGATGAAATTAAAGAAGCTCTAACACAAATTCAAGAACGGGATAATTTACAAGGTGTCATGTTTAGTATTGTGGATATTTTAGAGGAGAAGAACTATTCTATTTGTTCAAATGAAGAGTTCAGTGTTCAAGTACAAGAAGCATTTAAAGCAAATGTGTTGAAGAATGGATTTTTAGATTTAGGAAGTGCTGTCTCTCGCAAGAAACAAATTGTACCAACTCTAAAAGCATTTTTGGAGAAAAATTAAATAATCTTTATAAATATACATTTTTTAATATGTGTATGCAACTCAACTCAGTAAAGTTAATTTTTATACTCTTAACACTATTTAATTTCTCTTTAAGTTTCTCAACAACTGATAATTGTTTTGAATCAAGTGCAGTAGGAGAAATTGGTTCAGGGAATACTTGTGAGGGTATGCTTATTGTTAATGAGAGTATGCTTAAACAAGCTGCAACAAGTATTTATGGAGGAGATGAAAGTTTTGAAATTAGAGGTCCTAATAATATTCTTTATACTTTTGAAGATTCTGAGTTTAATATTTTTACAGGATAAGTGACAAATATGACTAACTTATTTAGAGGTTCCTTCTTTGAAGATAATTCTATTTTTAATGGTGATATTGGATATTGGGATGTGAGAAATGTAACTGAGATGGATGAGATGTTTAGAGACGTAAATTTGTTTAATCAAGATTTAAGTTGTTGGAATGTGACATTAATAGAAACTAAGCCCATTACATTTAGTACGAATTCTCCTTTAGCTTCTCAAAATATGCCTAAATGGGGAACTGATGGATCGCTTGATTGTACTATTACTGGGGATTCTACTGATATTCAAAGAGAAGATGAACTCTCAAATATTTCTTCTGAGTTTGAAAATTCTGAGCCTGAATTTTCATTGAGCAAATTAATTTCAAGAATTTTAGAAAGTATAGTTAATTTTTTTAATATACTCAATTAGCTCTGAATAAATAAATTATAAATATTAATTAATTATTTTCTATTTGATAGCACATACCCTGTTGCCAGAAGGAGTATACCAACTACTAAAAACCCAATAATTCTAGCAAAGCCTTCTAAAATCCATAAATCGTTAAATAAAATTTTTCCAACTGAAAAGGCTAAAAATAAATATGCAATTACTTTTAATGATTCAATTTGAAGTTTAATAAACTTAGATACAAAAAATATGGAAAGTAAGAGCCACATCACTGTAAGACTAATACTTGGTATCTGTGAAGTGGCTTCAAAGAAGAAGAAGAGATATTTGTATGTACTATAAATAAAAAAGAACCCTGTAACTAAACTCACTAAATAAAAATATGTTTGAATTTTCTCAGACAATGTTGCAAAATAATATGCTATAATTGAGAGTACTATAAAACCCATTAACATAATAGTTGCGTGAGATAAACCTTGGTCAAACCTAATATAAAATATAAACATTATGGCAATTGGTAATAATAAGATATAAGAGACTAATTCTAAAAATTCTAATTCTTGATTTCTAATCCAGATATAACTCAATCCAACCCATTGTATTAAAAATAAAAAGTAAAGTCCATCTGAACCTAATAATACTGAATCCATAAAATACACAATAGCACTAATATTGAAAAATAACAAAGACCCTCCTGCCGATATAATACCCAAAGTATTTAATTTCTCTTGCAAATACATACTCAAAGCAAACAAACCTAGCATTAATGTTACAAAAAGGTAAACTACTGATTCAATTAAATCTGAAAAATCTAATTCTGATAATCTTGTAGGTATCGAGATTAATAAATATAATATCAGTAATCCCATTAAAACTACTAATTCAATACTAAAATTCTCTACCAAATCTTCAATTTGAGAAATACTATATATAAATACAAATAATAAAAATCCAAAAATTAATGAGAGTGATAATGCAAGCATTGGTGTCATACTATCAAATAAAATAGCTAATGGGAAAAATAACAAAAATAAAGAGACTGATATCAGATAGTTCCAATTTTTAAGTATAGAAATAGTTGCAATTGTAAAAAATAAAATTAAAAAATAAAAATAGCTTAGTAATAAATGAGATAATAAAAATCCTCCTATTAAAGGTACAAATAATCCTCCAATACCTGCGTAAGATGTGATTATTAGTGAATTATATATATATGATAAATAGAAGAATAACACAATATATCCTAGCATCAAAATGGAGGCAACTAAACTCGAAAATAATTCATATTGATGATATGCAAAACTAATTGTTATTATTCCAATGAGTAAACCTCCTGCCATACTAAAAAGAGACCACGAAGGTTTTCTCCAATATAAATACATTCCTGCTCCGATAAAGAGGAATGAAACTAATAATCCTATGATTATCCTTAACTCTTGAGAAATATAGTTGTTAATTACTCCATATGCAAACGCTGAAATTGCTGAAATTATAATTGCAAAAATTCCAATTGCTGTTATAATATTTGCAACAACATTTGATTCATTGTGAACTTCGTTTGAACTCATATTGTGATAATGATGAGTTTATTTTATAAATTTAATTTACAAAGGCAAGGAATGACATAACAAACTATTAATTTCACATATTTTAATAATTATATTTCAACAATAGAAAATTTACAATGCTTTCTTAATATTTCAATTAATTTTTTTCTATTTTCAAATGAGCAGATAATAATCATATTTACGTAATTTTCTTCAAATAAAATATGTATCTTAAACTTTGAATTTTCTAACTGTAATTCATTTTTAATATAATTCTCTGCAATTGTAAGCATTCCTCCAGTTCCACAAGCAGGATCATAAATTGAAATATCTTTAAAATTATTGATTCCAAATGAACTAATTCCAAGAACTCTAACCATAAGTTCAATTACTTCACGAGGTGTAAAATGCTCTCCTGCTGTTTCATTAGATTGTTCTGAAAACTTACGAATTAAATCTTCAAAAATATACCCCTTTTTCTCATTAGAAGTAATAAGAGGAGATAAAAATTCTAATTCAGGACTTGAAAATCGTTTAATAAGTCTTAGTAATAGCTTTTGTTTTTGTAATTCTTTTATTTTTCATAAAAACCAAAATTCACAAAAATATGTTTAATATTTTCAGTAAATCCATCTAAATAGGACATAAAATTTTCTAAAATATTTTTCTCATCATCTCCAACTAATGTTTCAAATGTATATAAAGAAGAATTATTAAAGTTAATTTTATTTTGAATGATACTTGCTATAATTTGATGAGAATTAAATGATACATCATCAACTTTTTTAAGAGGATGATTCTCTTCAAGCTCATTTCTTACATCTTCTCTTGTCTTTTGTAATTTAATTTCTAATCTTCTTAAAACAATAAAAGGTAAAATAATATCTTGAAATTCATATTGTTTAAAACTTCCTCTTAAATCATCTGCAATACTCCAAATAAAACTAACCTCCCTAGAAACATTCATATCTTGACTCATACTATAAAAAGTATAATAATCATTTAAATAGTTATCTCACTTGAAGAATAGAAAGTAAATGGGTTCTAAAAATATTAATCGATATCTTTATATATCTTTAATTCATTGTGAAGTTTTGATACAAACTCTTTCTAATAAATCTCAAAATAAAAATTCTAAAGAATACCATAAAACCAAGCAGCTTAATGTTAAACTCTCAACTCATTTATATGAAGAAGCTCAAAATTATTCTAAATCTTTTGGATATACTAATATTCAAGAATTAATACGAGAAGCAATTAGAGAAAAAATATTTGATTCAAAAGTAAAAGAAGAATATATAGAAAAACTTCTCAATGATTCTAATTTTAAAGATACAATTGGAGAAGATAATAGTTCTAAAGTTACAATATTTCCAAAATAGTTCAAAAAATACTTAAAATAATAAAATACTAAAAAATATTCAAGTTTGTTGAAAACAAGCATAAAAGTGGAACTTTATTTTCTATTAAATGCAAACCAAGTGAAGAAATCCTCCTTCTCTGTGTCATCTTTAACATCTTGTTTTATGCTCTCACTTCTCTTTTGTGCAACTTCTCTTCCTTGAGAAATTGGTAAATTCCTCCAAGAATCTTTTAAATAATTAGCATCTCTTGTAATTGAGTTTCTTAATTTTTTAAAGAAAGGTTCAGTGAATTTTGAACTATATAATTTAGATAATCTCTTCTCCTCACTATCAATAAATTTAGTGATAATAGTTCTACACTTCTTCATCTCCTCTTGATACTCTGATTTAGTTTGACTTGTATGATTAATTTCATGGAATCGCACCAATAATTCAATATATGACTTCTCATACACTTCTCTTGCATCAAGTTCAAATCTCACATATTCCTCAAAATCATCAACATCTAATTTAGAGTTTTCTAATACCTGAACTTTAGTCTCAAACTCTTTAAAGGTAATATATTTCTCTAACTCCTCTTTTAATTTTTCAACTTCTTGTGAAATATCCTCTCTTGCAACTTCAATTACTTCTTGTGTAATAGTATTTGTTGTAGTTTCAACTTCTTTTTCAATGCTTTCAAACGATTCTTCAACTCTTTGCTCAAGTCTTACAATCTCATCTTTCATATTTGAAACATCTTCTAAGTCACTCACCTGAATTCTTAAAGATTCAACTTCATTTTTTAAAGTATCAACTTGTGAATATAATTGAGCTATTTCTTCAACTTCTTTAATTTCTTCTCTAATCCCCTCTCTAATTGTTTGAGTAATTTCAGTAGTTACTTCTCTTGTAACTTCCTTGGTAATCTCACTTGTTAATTCTTTACTAATCTCTTCTTTAATTTGAGTTGTGTCAATTTGTGTTGAACTTACTTCCTCTAGCTCTGAAGTTAATTCCTCTAAACTTGATTTTAATTCATCAATTCTCTCTTGTAATTCGTTTCTAGTTACAAATTCAGCAGTATCAATATCTTCAACTTCATTCTCATCAACTTTACGAGCATCTAGATCAGTTAATTTTTCTTCTAATTCACTAATTAAGTTTACTAACTCTTCAACTTTATTCTCTAACTCAGTAATCTCAGCTGACTTAGGAACTTCTTGTGCTTGAGGAATTTCAATTGCTCGGACCTCTTCTTCAAGAGAAGTTACTTTTTCTTGTAATTCTTCAATTGTTTGGGTGTAATTCTCCTGAGTTTCTCTTACATCCTCTTTAATATTCTCCCTTACTTCTTGAGTAATTTCTTCTTTAAGTGAGTCAGTATCAATTTCATTTGAGTTTACTTCTTCAATTTGTGAAGTTAATTCCTGTAAATTTGCTTGTAACTCTTCAATTCTCTCTTGAACTTCTCTAACTGCTTCTTGAGTAATTGAAGTTACATCTGCTTCTTCAATTTTATTTTTATCAAGAATTGATAAATCTCTATCAAGAGTTTCAATCTCTTCATCATGTGTTTGAGTTAATTCTTGTAACTGAGCTAGTTCCTCTTCTAATTCACTAATTGAGTTTACTAACTCTTCAACTTTATTCTCTAACTCACTAATATCAACTGGCTCAGGAACTTCTTGTGGTTGAGGGATTTCAATTGCTCGTACTTCTTCTTCAAGAGAAGTTACTTTTTCTTGTAATTCTTCAATAAGTTTGGTATAATTCTCTTGAGCCTCTTGAACCTCTTCTTCAATTTGAGTCGTTACTTTAGATGTAATTTGAGTAGTTGTCTCTTCTAAATTTTCAAACATCTCTTTAATTTCTTCAAATTTTTCATCAAATTCAACTCTTTGAGCTTTATCTGCATCAAGAAGAGAGATATTAGTATCAAACTCTTCTAGTTTTTCTTTAATTGTAGTAATCTCCTCTTCAAATAATTTTAAACTCTCTTGCACAGCAACAATTTCTTGAGCGGCATCTTCTGTTTCTTCTTCATTCTCTTTATCTTGAGTATTTGTTTTTTCCTCTAATTCATCAACAGATGAAATTAATTTTTGAAGTAATTCTTCAACATTTACAATATTTTCTTTTACTTCTTCAATTTGATATTGACTCACTAACTCATCAGTATCTAAATCTTCAACTTCACTACTATCCACTTTTCTCTCATCTAAATCTTCAATAGAGAGTTTAACAGTTTTTAATCCTTCTTCTAATGAATCAATCATATTTGAAATTTCTTCAACTCTTGAAGTTTGAGCAAATACTTCTTCATTGATATGAGGAATTTCTAAATTACTAATCTCTTCTTTTAATGCTGTGAATTCTTCAAGAGGAGCAAATTTAGTATCAGCTTCTTCAATAAGTTTATCCATTTCTTCAAGTGAAGTTCTAAGTTGCTCAACTTCTTCTTCCACTTTTTGAACATTTTGAACTAATTCTTCAAACTCTTCTTTTGAAACTACATCTTCATCAGATTTGACATGTTCAATTTCATGAATTTTTGACACAATAGTCTCAATTCTCTCTTGAAGTTCTTGCGTATTCTCTTTAACATGCTCTACAATACTTGTCTCAACTACTGAACTTACTGGTTGTTCTTCTAATTCATTAATTCTAGTTACCAGTTCTTGAACTTCTTCTTGAATTTGTGAAACACTCTCATCTAATTCTTGAGTATCAACTTCAACAATATCTTCTTTGTTAGCTTTATTAATATCAAGAGTCAATAAATCTCTATCTAATACTTCAATTTCCTCGTCATGTTTCTCAACAACTTCCCTTAAATCTTCAATTTGTATTCTTATCTCTTTAAGTTCATCAATCTTCTCCTTAATTTGCTCAACTTGCTCCTTAACTTCTTCTACTCCCTCAAGAACCTCGACATCTTTTTGAAGTTGCTCAACAATAGAATTAATAATAGTTATTTGAGCAACTAAATCTCTTAATTCTTTTCTATCTTCTTCTAAGTCCTCAACTTTTACAAACTCTAAAGCATCAAAGTCATCTTTTCTCACATACTCACTCATATCAAGTATTTCTTTACTATTAGACGTTTGAGATACTTCAATTGATTTAACTTCCTCATCAAGAGTTAATAATTGTTCTCTAATCTCATTAATATCTCCTACTGTCTCTTCAATTCGCTGTTTTACTTCAACAACAATCTCCTCAAACAAATTAGATACTTCAACTTCTTCAAGTTTATTTTTATCAATAATTGTCAAATCTCTATCAAGTACTTCAATCTCTTCATCGTGCTTTTCAACAACTCCTTCTAATTCAATTATTCTTATATCTATCTTACCCACTCTTGAATCAACATCCTCAACTTTTTGAGTAAAACCCTCTTCTAATTTTTGAAGTGATTCTTCAACTGAAGATTGAAGAGCATATGGGCTTAAATCAATTTCCTGAACCTCTTTTTGCTCAATCTCTGAAATTTCAGGAATTTTTATTGCTCGTACTTCTTCTTCTAACACTTCAATTTGTTCTTGTAATGTTTTTTTAGCTGTAAGTAGATTTTCAATTTTTTGACTAATCTCATCAACCAAACTCACATCGGCTTTTTGAGCATCTAAATTAGTAATATCTTTATCAATCACATCAACATCTGCATCTAATTGTTCAACTCTTTGAAGTAATTCTTCAAGTTCACTTCTTAGAGCAACTTCATCTTTAAGTGCATAAATAGTAGTGTCAATTTCATCAGACAATTGAATATTTGAAATCTCTTTTCTAATTTGTTCAATTTTTTCTTCAAAAGAAATCACTTCAACTCTACTCTCTTTTAACTCTTCAAGAGTCACTTTATCAGCTTTTTCTTCAATTAATTCTTTAATTTGAGAATCCACAGACTCTAATTCTTCTTCTAATTTTTCTCTAGACTCTTCAATATCTTCTTTTACAGATGAAATTGTTTCTTGAAGTGTTTGAACTTCCTCCTCTAATGAATTTACTCTTAAATCTACAATTGAAGTTGCAGTATCTGTTGCTATTTCATTCATTTCGTTTATCAATTCAACTCTTAACTCCTCTTTTAGTCCTTCTTTAGTCTCTTCTAATAAAGGAATTGTTACAAATTCACTAATTTCAATTTCTTCAATAGAGCCAATTCTCTCAAGTTCTTCTTCAACCTCTTCAACTCTTTGTTTTAAACTTTCAACATCTTCAACTGATGATTGAGGAATTTCTAAATTATCTAAATCTTCTCTAATTATAACTACATCATCAGTTAATTCTTTCAAATTAGATTTTAAAATTTCAATATTTTCTTCAAGAAGAGAAATATCTACTGATTCAACTACTTCTTGTTGTTCGGGGATTTCAGGAATCTCAGGAATTTCAATATCATCAATTTGTGTTTGTAAATCTTGAATTTTTATTTTTAACTCTTCAACTTGTGGAATTAATTTCTCCTCCACTTCCTCTTCCAAGAAAGAATCTAAAATTTGAATTTTCTCTTGAGCATCTTCTGTTTGCAGTTGTACCGAGTCAATTCTTGAATTTAAAGAATTCTCTAACATTTGAGTTTTTTCTTCAAATTCAACAGTTGTTACATAACTTTGAGTATTTTGAGTTACTGGATTTTGTTGTAAAGATTTTACTGTATTAACCAATTCTTCTAATTTCTCCCCAACACCTGATAAATCTTCATCTTGAGCTTTTTGTTGAACATGCCCTTCTAATTCTTCTACTTTTTCTTGTAGAGTTTCTAAAATACCTAATAATTTGTCTTGTGCCTCAAAATCTTGTGAATCTTTTAAAGCTGTTTTTAATAACTCAATTTGTTTTTCAAGAACTGTAAATTGAGGAGCAGTAAACTCTTCAATATAATTTTTACTCTCTTTAAGATATGCAATAATCTCTTTGATTTTATAAGTATATTCATCAACTTGAACAAATTCAATTTTAAGTTCTTCTTTTAATTCATTTCGCAATTCTTCTTTTAAATCACTTTTAATTTGAGCAATTAATTCGTTTCTAATTTTCTCGACTGCTAATTTCTCTTTTACTAAAAATTCTTCTCTAATTGCATTATATTGGTCAAGAATTTCTCTTGCAACTTCTAATTTTTGTGCATCTAATTGCTCTTGTAAATTTGATACTTGAAGCAAAATTTCTTTTTTATTGTCATAAATGTGGTTTTTTAACCATTTAATTGATATTTCATCTCCATCTAAATCTTTTTTTAAATTTTGAATTTCAAGTTCTAACTCTTCAACTTTTCTTTTAAATTTATGAACTTCAAAATTAGGATTTTTAGAATTTTTTTCAACTTGATTTAGTAATTGAAATAAGTTTGCATAATTTTGTTCTAATTTAGATAAAAAATCACCTAAATCATTAATATTTCTATTTTGAATTACTTGTTCTTGTTCAAGTGACTCTATATCTTTTTTTACCTTATCAAACGCCCTATGAGCCCTATGCTCAATACTATCTACAAATTCTGGAGTTTTTAACGCTTTCATTACAAATATCTAAGAGTTAATTATTTATAAAGGTGTTGTTTTTATTACTTTAAAGTGACATAAAATTCAATACTAAAGTAACTCTCAAACTAACCATATTTATAAGTAAAGAATGATTAATATATATATGAAAATGCAAAAAGTACTTCCTTTTAAAGAAATATTTAAACAATACCCTAATTTAATTGAAAAACTTGAACAAAATGGATTTAAAACACCAACTCCTATTCAATACAAAGCTCTAGATTATGCTTTAAGTACGCAGGATTTACTTATTCAAGCACCAACTGGAAGTGGTAAAACTCTCATTTATGGAATTAAAATGATAATTGAAGAAGAAAATTCTAGTTCTAATAATGATTTAATAAAACTTAAATACTTAATTTTAGCCCCAAATACTCTCTTAGTTGAGCAAATTCAAACAATGATTTCAAATATAATACCTCAAAATTCTCAATTTTCTATTACAACTTTAAAAAAAAACGTTCAAAATTCCTCTTTTACAGCAGTAGCTAAAAACACAACTTGTCTAGTAACAACACCAAAAATACTCTGTGAACAATTGCAAACGTATAAAGAACAAACAGATCAAGAGTCTGATATAAATCTTCTTGAAAATATTGTAAGCCTTATTTTAGATGAAGCGGATATTTTACTTACTAAAGAATATCTTGAAAATTTAGAAGATATTATCGACTCACTTCCTCAAAATAGACAAGATTTACTCTTCTCAGCAACGTATACTAGAGAAATGGGACTTACTGCAAAAGAATATTTACATAATCCTAAAGTTATAGAACTTCCCTCATTAGTTCAAAAATCACAACTTTCCCAACTTATTTATATAGTTGAAAATAATCAAAAACTCTCATTACTTCATCACACTCTTAAAAATTTACAATTTGGATTACTATTAATATTTGTTAATAGAAAAGAACATATTAGACAAGTTGAAGCAGTTGTTAAAGAATTAGGGTTTAACTTTAAATCTGTAAGTTCAACTACTAGTGAATTTGAAAGAAATAGAACTATTAAAGAGTTTAGAGAATTAAAGCTTGATATTTTAATTGCAACTGATTTACTCTCAAGAGGAGTTGACGTTCCTCAAATTTCACATATCATTAACTACTCGATTCCACAAGACCATACTAAATATGTACACCGAATTGGAAGAGCAACAAGACACACGAATAAGGGAACTACTATTAATTTTATTTCAAAAGAGGATGTGGAAAAATTCAAACAAGTGTTACAAGAGTATAAAATTGAATACAAAATAAAGCAAACTCCACACCTAGAAAATCTTCCCAAATCTATTTTAAAAAGAATTGAGAGTAAAATTCAGCATAAGAAGAAAAAATAATTTTCAAATCAAAATTTTAATCATAAGTATTTTTTCTAAGTCCTATTTTAATTATAGAAATTAATAATTCATGATTATTAATTGAATAAATATTATTCTATAACTCCCCACTCTAATTCTAAACTTATCTTTCTCACCTTAAAGTTTCTTAAAAGGTAATTATGTATAATCTTCTTGAAGTTTTTTAATATTATTTAAAATTCTAATTCTATTTGAAGAATCTAATTTTTTTAAAAATTGAAGTGATTGTTTGGAAAATTTAATTGAAGTGATTGTTTAGAAAATTTAAGAGTGTATATTTTTACTCTAATTCTCTTTCTAATTCTTCAAGCGTTAGAAACTCTCCATTTTTCATTTCTTGTTCAATTCTTTTTATTTCATCGTATTCATCTTTTGTAGAAGTGTAAAAACCTTCAAAATTATCAATTTTTGACTCTATTCTTTTTAGTGTTTGTAAAATTTCTTTTTCAATAACTTCCAAATATACTATATTATATAGAAATATATAAATATTTCTCTTAAAAATAAGTAAGAATATGAGTTTATCAGTGGAATTGATGGAGATGAAAGTTGGATACTAGATGAAAATGGTTCAAACAGCTTTGATAGTTATGCTACAACCTTTGATGCTATAATCTTAGGAAGAAATACCTTTAATAGAAATTTAGGGACAGTATATCCAGTAAAAGATACAAAAAATATAGTTATGACTTCTAGTTCCATTGACTCATATAAATATAAGGAAGAATTTGAATTTAAAATAAAAATCCAAAAGAATTAATTGAAGAATTGAAAAGTAGAGATTATAAAAATATAATGATTGTTAGAGGAGCCAAAATTTATGAGACATTTTTAAGAGAAAAATTAGTAGATGAAATATTAATTGCTCTACATCCAAATATTTTAGGAGGTGGTATTTCTTTAACTTCAAATTTAAGTAATAAGATTAATCCTAAGGAAATAAATTGCGAAGATTCAGAAGAAGGGTTTAAACTTATTAGATATAAAATTAAATATCAAAAAAAATGACGCCCTTAACACTAACCCAAAAGTATCATCGCTAGTTTATAACAGAGTACCTCCTCTTAGGATTCTCTTGTGAAGGACTGTACCCAACAGATTCGCAATAAATATGAAGGGGAATAATTGCTGTAATTATTAATTAATAGTTTTAAAAATTAGTTCTGTGAAATTGAAGAAATTAGCTCTTCAAGTTCTCCATCATTATACATCTCATTGATAATATCAAATCCCCCCACAAATTCATGATTTATAAAAATTTGTGGATATGTTGGCCAATCATTATACTCTTTTAAGGCTTCATACAATGTTTGATCTTTCCAAACATTAACAACTTTAAAACTTATATTATACTTTTGCTCTAATTCTTCAAATAGTAATAATACTTGAGATGAAAATCCACACATAGCTGACCCTTTTTCTCCTTTTAAAAATAACACTACGTTATTCTTATCAATTAAATCTTGAATTTCTTGAATTACATTTCTATTACTCATTTTTTTTATTTGTATTATTTACTCTATAGCACATTATGATTTATAAATATTTAAGTAGTTTTGCTAATTACTCTTAATCTTAGTTTTAAGTTCAATAGCATGTAAACTTTGTCCACATTTATTAAATTTATTTCCAAGTGCTTTATATACTGCTTTATGCTGTTCAATTTTACTCATCCCCCAAAAATGTTCACTCTCTATTTCAATTTTAAAATGAACATCATCTCCTCTTGGGTTTGAAATTTCAATAATTGAATGGGGTAATGCTTCAAGTAATTGATTTTTAATTTCTTCATTTGAAACCATATTAATATATAATATTTTTATATTTAATAATTTAATGTACTTTTATGTAAAATACAAGTTTATAAATACACTTATACCATATACATCATAATTAATCCATTTATTAAATATGACCATCATAAATCCTCCACCTCCTATTCCTCCTAATAAACCTGTTGAGTTGAATCCTCTAACTAATACTAAAGAGAAAATTGCAAAACAAATTGCTCAAGAAGCTAGAAATTCTATTAGTTCATATTGTATAAACGTTTGTGGTGCTAAATGTTGTAAAGTTGGGAAGTTACTTCTACAATCAAATGAAGAGGTTGAAACTATTGCAGGAGTTGAAAACATTGGTAAATATCTTGAAAACAAAACATTTGAAAAAACTCAAAATGGATTTATGACATATAATGTAGAAAAAGAGCCCTGTAGACATTTAAAAGAAAAGGTCCTCTGCTCAATTCACAAATCTGATAAAAAACCTATTATTTGTAATGACTACCCACTTTTTTTAACCAAACGATATATTATTGCATCTGAGCAGTGTCCAGCAGTAGTAAATGAAAAATAGAATCATATATTAAAAAAATCAAAGAATTAGGATACAAAGAGTTTTAATATTTTTAAGTATAATAAATTAATATAATGACTTCATCAAAAATTATCTTTAAAAATTACATTCAATTACTTATATACATTCTAATTTCTTTAAGTATTATTTTTATTATCTCATTTACGTTAATTCTTCCTATCTTTCTAAATTTTACAATTCAACATTCTTTAAGTTCTTTTACTCTTGAGCATAATATTCAAGACTCTATTTTTACTCATTTAAATGAAAGTGATATTAAAAAAGCTCAACAACAAATTATTAATTATTACATATTTAATGAAGAATTATCAACTGAGATTTTTTCAGATTTTGAAATTACTCATTATGAAGATGTTAAACAAATTCTTCTGGTATCAAGTATAGTATATCTCTTATTTTTGATAATGTTAGTATATACATTATTATTTCAAAAATCTCTTATTAGTAGAAATAACATATTAAAAATATCTAAAATTAGTTTAATTATTCTCCTCTTATGCATCCCTTGTATTATATTCTTTGAATATTTTTGGAGAAATATTTTTCATTCCCTATTATTTCAAGAAGGAACATTTCAAATCCTTCAACCTCAATATATATCATACTATATTTATAATGAACAATTTTTCTTAATAATAGTAGGAGGAATTCTAATTCTCCAAATATTATTATTTTGCATAATTTTACTTTATTTAAAATATACTAAAAAACATAAATACTAATACACTTATTTTATTATATAATTTATATCATCAAGAGAATCAACTAAATATGTTGGTTCAAAATTTTTTAAGAGTTCTTTAGAGTTATAACCATATGTTACTGCTACAATATCAATTCCAATTTTTTGACAAGCCAAAATATCTCTTACTTCATCTCCAACATATAAAACCTCATCTGATTTTAAAGAATATTTTTTTAAAATTTTATTTATAGTTTTATCTTTTTTGAATAAAGAAGTTGATGTGTAAACAAAATCAAACTTATCAAGTAAATTAAATATATTTAAATAATAATTAATATTTTTTTTAGAATTTGAAGTTACTAATCCTATTTTAAGTTTTTTATTTTGTAAGCTTTCTAGTACTTTTTGGGAGTTTGGAAATACTTTTGAAAATTCTAATCGTTTAGATAAATCTCTTTTTAACTTGAAAACAATTATTGGAATTAAAATTTTAGGAATTTTATATTTTTTAATAATTTCAAACAAAGATATTGTTCTAAGTTCTTGTGCTATGTCTTCTTGTGAGAGTTTTACTCTTGTAAATTTTCTCATATTATTATAAATACATTCAACTACAAAATCAAAAGAATCACCAATTACTCCATCAAAATCAAAGAGAATTAATTTATATTTTTTAACCATAATATGCAGTACTTATTTATTTATTTAAATTTTATTACCAATCCTTATCATAAACCTCTATAAAATCATATGATTTATGTAAGTATATTAAAATATATTCCCCTGCATCTACTCTTTTTTGGGCTCTAAGTGTATTTTCTAAAAATTATAATTCTTCTTGAACGCTAAAATCTCCTTTAATAGTTTTTTTAAATCTTAGAAAATCTCAATATTAATCTTGAGAGATTGGAAGCATTTCTTCCATTTTTTATATATGAAATACAAATTTATAAATATAACTCTTTTTTTCAAATCGCTAAAAATAACAACAATTTAAAATTCTTGGAACAACGTAACTTCGTTACTTATCAACCTAATAGAGAAAAAGAGAAAACTTCATTCTCTAATATTTATTAATATTAAATCATTTCGAATTATAAAAAAAATTTTAAAAAAATTACTGATTCTCAGTAAGACCTTTTCTCTCTCTAATTCCTTTAACAATATTTTCTTGCAATTCTCTTGGTAATTGCTCAAATGTTTGTGATTTTACAAAGAAACTCCCTTTTCCTCCCGTAGCTGAACGAATATCACCTGTCATTCCAAATGTTTCTGCAACTGGAACTTTAGCTAAAATAGTCATATTATCCTCATCAATTTGCATATCTAATACCTGACCTCTTCTATTTTGAATAACACTTGAAACATTACCCATCATATCTTGAGGACAATCTACTTGAATTACTTGTAATGGTTCAAATAATACTGCTCCTGCTCCCCCTATCGCCTCTTTTAAACCATCTCTAATTGCAGGATATACTTGACCAGGGCCTCTGTGGATACTATCTTCGTGTAAACTTACGTCCATTAACTTTACTTTCATCCCAACACAACTCTCTCTTGCCATTGGGCCTTGTTTAACAATCTCTTCAAATCCATCTAAAACTAATTCAATTACTTCATTAAGTGCAACAATACCTCTAGTCATATCTACAAATACATTTCCATGATAGATATGTTTAATTCTCTCAGCTTCATCTTTTGAAATACCTTTTGAATGGAATAAATCCCACAATTCTCTATCTTTTTTCTTAACTCTTCCTTCTGGAACTTCACCCTCTGCAATTGCTCTTGCAAACTCATCTTCAAGTGGTTCAAGTGTCATATAGAATTTATTATGTTTGTTTGGTGATTTTCCTTCAACTTGAGGAGATAATTTAGTGACAGATTCTCTATATACAACAATAGGGGGAGAAACTCTAATCTCCATTCCTTTTTCTGATTTAATTCTATCAGTTACAACTTCTAAATGTAATTCACCCATACCTGCAATTAAAAACTCACCCGTGTCTTCATTAATAGTCACTTTAAGTGATGGGTCTTCTTTTCCAACTACTTTTAAAACCTCAATCATTTTAGGTAAGTCTGCTGGCTTTTTAGGTTCAACTGCTACAGTTACAACGGGTTCAAAAATATGTTGAATATCCTCAAATGGAACCATCTCAGTCGTTGAAATTGTATCTCCTACTGTAATATCTTTAAGACCAGATATTCCAACAATATTACCTGCTACTGCTGATTCAATTTGAACTCTTTGTGGTCCTTTTGAGATAAATACTTGTTGAATTCTTCCTTTAGTTCCTTTTCCTGTTACAACCTCTTGACCTTTTTTTACAGTTCCTGAAAACATTCTCCCTGTTGCAACTTCTCCTGCATGTTTATCTTGAGTAATTTTAGTAATTACAAATGCTAAATCTCCTTTAGGATCACACTCAACTAAATTTTTACCAATTCCTAAATCTGTTTCTCCTCTCCAAATTAAAGGAATTCTATATGCTTGAGCATCAACAGGGTTTGGTAAATGTTGAACAACTGAATTTAATAATACTTCATGAAGAGGAGCCATTTTAGCTAATTTTTTAACCTCTTCAGGGTCATCTTTTTCATAAATTTCAATTACTTTTGCAAAGTTTAATCCTTTTTTCTTCATATAAGGAACTGATAGAGCCCAATTTGAATACGCTGAACCAAAACAAACTGAACCATCAGCAACATTTACTTGCCATTTTTGTTTAAATTCAGGTGGTGCAACTTTTACAATTAATTCGTTTAAACTATTAATAATTTTAACAAATCTCTGTTGCATCATCTCAGGTGTTAATTTTAATTCTTTAATTAATCTATCAGCTTTATTAATAAATAGAATAGGTCGTACTTTCTCCTTTAATGCTTGTCTTAAAACTGTCTCTGTTTGAGGCATAATTCCTTCAACAGCACATGATAAGACTACTGCTCCATCTACTGCTCTCATTGCTCTTGTTACATCTCCTCCAAAATCTACGTGTCCAGGAGTATCAATCAAATTAATTAAAAAATCTTGGCTCTCTACATTGTGAACCATCGATACATTTGCACTATCAATTGTAATCCCTCTTGCCGCTTCATCATCATGGAAGTCCATAAATCTTTGCTTTCCTGCAAGTTCGTCTGAAATCATTCCTGCTCCTGATAATAAATTATCTGAAAGAGTTGTCTTACCGTGATCAATATGTGCTGCAATTGCAATATTTCTAATCAATTTTGGCTTTTTCATCGCCTCCATTACTGCTTGTCCTAAATCTTTTGCCATTTTTATATAGTTTATATCTTTAAAAGATATTCGTATCTGCTTAATTCCAAATATTAAGTAGTATAATTCTTACAAAGAATAAAGTGTTTATAAAATTTAGTGAAATGAGCTAATAATTAAGTAATATAATAATATCGACATAAAAAATATCAATTAATTGAAAATCCAAAAATTACATCTAAAACACCTTGAGTATATGCATTCTCAATAGACTTTAGTGCTTCAATTGAATCAATTTGAGAACTAGTAAGAGGAATTGTTGCAAAAAATGAGTTTGCAAACACTACATCTACCACCTCATTTTCAAATTCATAAAATGATAATAACTCATTATCTTCATAATATATAATTGATATATTTGCACTAAATTCATCAACTAACGGTAACTCTAAGTGATCAATAGAATCAGGATTGGAAAAATCTAAGTATCCGACATTTGAAAAATCTAAATTCTGATTTTCAATTAAAACTATTAACTCCCCTCTTGGGCTAGTTATAGTTTGACCTCTTTGAATATCATAAAATCCTATTGAACTTTTGTCTAACTCAATTTCTTTTAATTGAACGAGACATACATCAATACTTGGAATTCTCTCTCCTCTAAAATCGCCTCTTTCAATCATTTCATTAATAGGAAATATAGAATCTTCAGGACAAACTGAGTCCATATTTAACTCCTCTGCTTGAGATAGAGTTGAAATATGTAAATAGCCTTCTTTTTGAGCTATAATTCTTCCACTTGAACAAAATGGAATTTCTGCTCTCACTCTAGATTCATCACTACTTAATTGGTTCGTTGCAACTCCTATCTCATTACACCTGATCCCCGCACAAGAGTAGTCAACGTCTACTCCAAAAAGAGGTGTTGTTCCAATATTTGTAACTTCAAGTAACATAATATCAACTTCATATACTTCATCGTGAGGTAATGGATTACAATAATTTTGAGAATTTAAAGTAAAATCTCTTGAATCAATTAATGACCTACTAAGATCAAATTCGCTTTTTGGCTCACTAGATTCTATTTGTATTCTAATAGGAACTCTAAACACTTCAAATTCTCCAGATTCAAAACTTTCAATTTCAACTAAAATGTCATAATCCAAGTCATATACCATCGAAAATACACTCATGCAAGGCATTGGAATAAAACTATTTCCTAGTCTCAACTGAGTTGGCCTTATAAATTTTCTCTCTTCCCCATTAACTTTAAATGTTCTAAATGTTGAGAGATTATAAATCGCATCTCCAGTTATCGAAAATCTTTTTGGAACTACAACACTTACTTCTTTTCTAGAAATATCAATGTCAGGCCTCATAAACTCAAGTTCTTTTTGATATAAATTATCATAATATTCTCTAATACTTTCATCATAACCTAAAAATCTATTCTCAATATTTGAAGTACCTTCAAAATATAAAAAATTAAAATTCACATCATTGAGATTTAATATAGTATTTTGAATTTCACTCGCTCTAAATATTGGAGTATTACAACTAAATTGAACACCTTGAGTTGGAACAGAAGCCCTAGGATCTGAGTAATCTTTAGCCGCAGATATCTGTTCCAAAACTAATTTTTCAAATATCTGATTTTGTAAATGTTCTTGGAAAATAGCTTTTGCAAGTTCAAAATTAGAATATAAAGCACTTGGAATTTCAAGACTTAAAGAAGAATACTCCCAACTTTCATCTTGACCTCTCATCCTAATATTTAGAGGCAAATTGATGATTGCAACAACCCTATTTGAATAAATTGTAACTTCGACACTAAATGAGTCCTCAGAGAGTCCTTCTATTTCATAAAGTTCATTTAAATTAAGAAGATTTGATGCTATACAACCAATTGATTTTTGTTTTACTTCCTCCTCAAGCTCAACTTCCATCTCTTCAAGTGTTGGAACTCTACTCCAAGAATATGTATCAAAATCAAAGCTTTGAACTTTAGCTTGAGTCTCTAAAGGCTCTGCATTTATTCTCCCACCTTTAAATTGTAAAACTTTAACCGAATTTCTTAATTCTTCTCCTACACAAAATGTTAGAATTTCACTTATTTGTTCTTGAGACCTTGCTTGAGGTGAATGAAATAAGTCAGTTTGTGAAAAAATAAAATACATAATTCCCACTAAAACTAAAACTACTCCTATTATTATAAATAAGGTAATTTGAGACTTTTTAAAAATATTGAAAAATTTAGTAAGGCCAATCATTTTTATTTATCTAAATTTATATTAATTTAATACATTATAAATTTTTTTAGTAATTTTTTTTAACAACGAGTAATATCATCGTGAACAATAGTAACCACTTCTCTTGGACAGGCAAAACCCTCCACATAAGGTTCTATTTTATATGAATTAGTAATTGGAACCCTAGTTGAAAGTGTTCTTCCTACTTCCATATCTCCTTCCAAATTTCCATTAATTCTAATTATAGTTATTCTTGCATCTCTTGAATTTAGAAAATCAAATCTTACATCAACTTCTGTAGAACATGCCCTTGTCGTGAAATCAATACTTGAACAGCTTCTATGTTGAGGAGAATACAGATCATTTTCTAATTGTATAAAAACAACAAAAGCAATAGTTATAGAAAATAATAGAATTATTATTAAATATAATGGAGGACGTCTGATCTTTGACTTCATTTAAGATTACATGTTTAATAAAACTTTAAATATATGTGTTAAAATTTTCAAGTAAATAAATTTCAAATAGTATCAATACTACAGTAAATTTAACCCGAGAAAATAAAAATTAACATCTCTGCTCAATATTTAATTATACATAGGTTATAAAATATAAAATTAAGCAAGTTTTATAAAGTGACTTTTATTTGTTGAATTAGATACAATGACAAAAGGAACACCAAGTATGGGTAAAAAAAGTAAAGGTAAACTACATATTATGTGTAGAAGATGTGGAAGTAAATCATATCACATGAAAACAGGGGTCTGTTCAGCATGTGGATATGGGAAATCAACAAAACTTAAAAAATATAGTTATATTAGAAAAAAATAATTTACTATCTTGGCAATATTTAAATTTTTTAAAAATTCTATTTTAAGAGTTGAAAAGTAAATTGATTAAAAAGATGATAATAATTCTTCAAAGAGTAAAATCAGCAAATGTAAAGGTTAATTCTAAAATAGTCGGTTCATGTGAAAGAGGATATTGCCTTTTTGTTGGGATCTCTAATGATTTTGAAGAGGTCAAATTGAAGTGGATGATTCGAAAAATTTTAACTTTAAAATGTTTTGAAGAAAATAAGCAGGAGAAGAAAATTTTAAGAAATATTGAAGAGGTTAAAGGAGATATATTAATAATATCACAATTTACACTTCATGCAAGACTCAATAATGGTTCCAAACCAGATTTCTCAAAATCAATGAAATTTGAAAATGCAAAAAAAAATTTAACACATTTGTAAATGAACTCAAAAGAGCAACTAATTTAAAGGTCGAAACTGGAGAGTTCGGAGCTCAAATGGAAGTTGAACTTATTAACGAAGGACCTTTCACATTAATTCTTAAAAAATAAAAATTAAACCTCTTTATAACTTTTTAAAATAAAATATAAGCTAAAACTAAAAGAATTGCAAAACCTAAACCTACTCTCTCAATAATTGAAGAACTCGAATGTTGAATTGTTGAACTTAAATGTGAGTTTAAAATTACAGTTGTATATACATTAGAGTCATCAGTCCCTAAAACTAAGGGCATTTGTGAAATACCTATATGATTTTCAGCAATGTATGAAACTTCCCATTCTCCTCCAGGGGCAAGTGATTCAACTTCCCAAAGTCCTCTTCTTAAATCTGAAAAAGGTCTTGAAATTTCCCTCATCAAATAATTTTCATCTAACTCATCTAGAACTTTAAAATTATTAATTCTGCTAGTCCCTACATTTCTTACTCTAATCCTAATTTTTGAAAAATCAGAGTCTAACCAGGTAACTTCTTTTTGAACAAATAAATTAGTTTCTCCTAGAATATCTTCAAGAACTAAAACACCCTCCACTATCGCATTACCCTCAAAATCTACTGGTGGAAAAAAAGTAAATGAATGGGTCGGGAAGCTATCTTTAACTAATACATACTCTATTTCAAATTCTGAAAAAGCGGGTACTGAATCAATTAAAAAATTTAGTGTTCTCCCCTCTATATTAGCATTATTCACTCGTACTAACGAATAACCCTCGGGAATTGTATCTCTAAAAGATAAATTTAAGAATTCATTTCTTCCTAAATTTATGATTCTAATTGTAACTGTAATCTCTTCTCCCTTAGTTACAAAAAATTTATCTACACTTTTTGTAATCACAAGATTATCTTCTTGCGTAAAATCATCTTCCTCATCAACCATTGGAGGTACTGTTAAACTACTACTCCTACTTCCTCCCGAACTTGTTTGAGGTGAAACAGTTTGCTCCCTATAATTCACAGAAATATTCATAAAAAATTCAGACATAGCGCGTGCTTCCATTTCAACCCAATAAATTGAATTAGAATCACTATTATAATCATAAAAACCGAATTCTTTTGTCTGATATGGTAAAATTGTGAAATTCTCCTTAACTCCTAGACTTTCTGCATTTTCTAAAAATGTGTCAGATGTCCTTGTTCTAATCATTTCCAATCTATGTCCGAGCATATTAAAAGCAGTGGGATTATTAATCTTGGAACTAACTGCCCTTGTAGAAACATTATTCACTAAATCTATAGTCTCATATTCTCCACTCTTTGAGTTAAAAACTGTTTGTTCCTCATGCTCTCCGATAGGTTTATCAATTTTAAAACTTGGCTTAATTACATATACGGGATCTGTAAAAGCTTCGAGAAATGAAATTTGAAAAATCTCTTCATCTTGATCGAATTGAAGTTTTTCAAATTGACTTTGACTTAAAACTCCTGAAAAAGAGTATGATGCATATAATGAAGAATTATAAGTTAAATTACTAGGTTCTAAGAAAAAACCAAAAAAACCCCTCTCGTTTAGTTTTGAAGAAACATCATTTAAAACTGAAAAACCTCCCGATAAAGTACCTAACGGAAAAGAAGTTCTCATCCTATACTCGTAAATCTCATCTGTAAATGAGGGATTAATAATCTCAACTTCTCCATTTACTGAGATTAAATACTTTCCATCTAAAAGTTTTGTAACTGAAATATCTTCTTGGACGTTATGAATTACATTTAAAGAGTCTTGTGAAAGGGTTGAATTTTCAGAGTAAATAAATTGAATTAACAACATCAAACTTAATGATAATATAAAAATTTTAAGATTAATATTTCTTTTCATCTAATTATCCACCCCAACATTTTTGGCTTTGTTTATCTCTTTTCTAATTTGTGTAACTAAAAATGCAAACATCAATAAATTAACTATTATCCAAAAAGTATAGGAACCTCTAAGCCAAGGCGTTCTTATAGGAATAAAAGAATATTCAAATTCAACACTATTTGGCAAATTATCTTCAAGTTCCCAAACTCCAACATTTCTATTTATTGTTGCAAACATATCTAAATCACCTAAGTAAGTAAAATAATTATTTCGTGGGAGTATAACTTCAAAGGTACCCTGTTCAATTGGAATTGAACTCTCTTTTAGAGGTATTTCTAAACTTTTAAAAAAAATTCCTCGAGACTCAAATTCTAATTCATAAATTAAACTAAATTCATATTCAAAACCAGGTAATAAAGGATAAAAAATATCTAAAACTATAGAACTATAATCCTCAAACTCTCTATAAGTATATGTAATATTTCGACCAAACTGATCAAACACTTTAATGTTTTCAAGAATTATATTAGTTGAACTATCAAGAGTTCCAGAACCAATTCGAAATTCTATTTGACCTGGTAAAATAGCTCGATCATAATTATTTCTCAAGGCCATATCTTTTGAAATTTTAATTATATTTTCTTCTAAAAATTCTACTTTTGAATAATATTTTGAAAATGACTCCCCTGAAATTTGAGCATGATTAAAATTTAAAATTGAAATAAATAAAATTAAACTAAAAAACAATAATAAATATAATCTCTTAAACCTATATTGAAATACCATTGTAATAATATGATACATAGTAGTATATAAAATTATTATACTACTCAAATATACAATTAATTAGATAAATAATCCTACAACTAACATTGCACCTGCTAAAGCTGCAAAAATCCCTTCTGAACTTCTAATCCTATCTACAAATTCAGTAACATAAAGAGTAGTTGCTGAAGTTGCTCCATCTACTTGTTGAGGGTCCACACCCACAATAAATACATCTAATAAACTATACTCACCTTCACCAACAACGGTGAAGTTTGCAATAAATGTATTGTTATCATTTTTCTTTGGACCCTGTGCAAAGGAAGGATCAACTAGTCCAGTAGTACTGTTTGTGGCTCCTGAGATTGCCCATCTGAGTAGAGTTCCATTATAACTTCCACCATCTCCTCCAATCGATTCATTTGTAGTTAATACACTATAAAAACTAGTATTAATTGGATAAATAGTTAAATTTTCATAATCAGTCATATTAGTAGTTAAATTGAAATTTCCTGGAATAAAATCAAATAAGGAAATTGTAGCATTAACTGGAGTTACCTGATTTCCTTTATTATATACTTCAATATGCACATTGTAAGTATCATTTCCCACTGAAGTCACATTTTTCTCAACTTCTAACCAATACCCTAATACTAAGTATAATTCTTTAATGAAAATATCTTTTCCATTTCTAGTAATTGTTCTATTGTAAATCTGTGTTCCATCATCATGAATTTGAAAATCTGCTTTACCATATAAAATAGGTGTTGGTAAATCTGTATAATTAAATAACCATGCAGGTGATTGCCAGGGACTAGAACTATTAATAAGCACAGTGTCTGGTCCAAATGAGTCAATGACTTCTAATGACGCATTAGTAATTGTATCATTATCAATTGTATTTGGGTCTCCAATTGTTTGAGTTGCTACCCACCGAGTGAACTCATTTAATTGAAGAGTAATATTTGAAGTACTAATTAGTTTTCCTGTTCCATTCCAAGTAACATTATCATCACTTGCATTAGGAAATGGAATCCCTACAATCTGTTTATTAATTTCTAAAGCAACTCCTTGAGGAGTCATTGCAATTAATTCTGAAAATCTTACATGTGAAACACTTGTATTCATCATATAAGAAATTACTGTCTCACTCATATTATATGTTTGAGTCTCATTAATTTGTTCAGGTGTTAATAATACATAATCAATGTTTGAAGTTTGTGTAGTATTTAAACACCCTCCTCCTCGTACATTCCAAGTTAAGGTAGTGTTATCTGAAGAAACTGAAACATTACTTGCATCAGTTCCTCCAACACTATCATTAAAAAATTTAAATTGACTTCCCATTGAAGGAATTTCAAATGTTGTCTGATTTAATACAATATCAAATATACAACTATCTAGATTGTGAGCCGGAGGAGCAAATCTATTTTCAATGACATCTGCAACACTGATATTTAATCCCGCTAAAACTTTAAACTCACTGTAAGTTGTATTAAGTCTTAAAGGAGTTACAACATTACTTAGATTAATTTGATACGTCCAAACTGAACTTTCTCCTGCTTCTAATTCGTAAACTCTAATTGTAAACTTATCTGAAGAATTGATTATTACATTTCCATCTCTTCCCCTTAATAATGTAATATTTGAAACATTACTAGCATTATCAAATGTTGCAAAAATATCTGAAATTGTAGCTTCTTCTTGATTTACATTTGTAATATTAATAAAACCAGTCATAATTGTAGTTATATCATAACCCGCACTTTGATTGTTCAAAGGATTATATAAAATTGTTTGATTAACAATTTCACTAACTTCAATTCTAACTTGTTGCTCAGTAGTACTTGCATACACTGCACTCATACTAAACAGCAGTAGCATTAATAGGCTACTGATTACGTACTTTAATTTATTATGCCTTAACATAACCTGACTCAAATGGAATTGACATATAACTTTTGTTAACTACATAAAAGTTATAAAATTAAACAAGCATCTCAAGAAGGCCGTAAAGAGTTCTAATTCAGTTTAAATTTAAGAATAGATAATTAAATAATCCAAATAAAATTAATTATTCATAGAAAACCACAACCTAAAAAGTTTATAAATTAATATGGTTATTTATTTTCCTGACCCATTTTAAAATTTTCAAAATTAAATAACATTTATTTTCTCATTTATAAAAATAATTATCAGTTCTCTAAATTGAAACACCTACAAAAATAAAAAAATAAATTGAAATATTGAGTAATTAGTCAATAAATAATTTATAATCTCAATTAAAATCAATCTCCCTCAACATTTTTGGCTTTCTTTATCTCTTTTCTAATTTGTGTAACTAAAAATGCAAACATCAATAAATTAACTATTATCCAAAAAGCATAGGAACCTCTAAGCCAAGGCGTTCTTATAGGAATAAAAGAATATTCAAATTCAACACTATTTGGCAAATTATCTTCAAGTTCCCAAACTCCAACATTTCTATTTATTGTTGCAAACATATCTAAATCACCTAAGTAAGTAAAATAATTATTTCGTGGGAGTATAACTTCAAAGGTACCCTGTTCAATTGGAATTGAACTCTCTTTTAGAGGTATTTCTAAACTTTTAAAAAAAATTCCTCGAGACTCAAATTCTAATTCATAAATTAAACTAAATTCATATTCAAAACCAGGTAATAAAGGATAAAAAATATCTAAAACTATAGAACTATAATCCTCAAACTCTCTATAAGTATATGTAATATTTCGACCAAACTGATCAAACACTTTAATGTTTTCAAGAATTATATTAGTTGAACTATCAAGAGTTCCAGAACCAATTCGAAATTCTATTTGACCTGGTAAAATAGCTCGATCATAATTATTTCTCAAGGCCATATCTTTTGAAATTTTAATTATATTTTCTTCTAAAAATTCTACTTTTGAATAATATTTTGAAAATGACTCCCCTGAAATTTGAGCATGATTAAAATTTAAAATTGAAATAAATAAAATTAAACTAAAAAACAATAATAAATATAATCTCTTAAACCTATATTGAAATACCATTGTAATAATATGATACATAGTAGTATATAAAATTATTATACTACTCAAATATACAATTAATTAGATAAATAATCCTACAACTAACATTGCACCTGCTAAAGCTGCAAAAATCCCTTCTGAACTTCTAATCCTATCTACAAATTCAGTAACATAAAGAGTAGTTGCTGAAGTTGCTCCATCTACTTGTTGAGGGTCCACACCCACAATAAATACATCTAATAAACTATACTCACCTTCACCAACAACGGTGAAGTTTGCAATAAATGTATTGTTATCATTTTTCTTTGGACCCTGTGCAAAGGAAGGATCAACTAGTCCAGTAGTACTGTTTGTGGCTCCTGAGATTGCCCATCTGAGTAGAGTTCCATTATAACTTCCACCATCTCCTCCAATCGATTCATTTGTAGTTAATACACTATAAAAACTAGTATTAATTGGATAAATAGTTAAATTTTCATAATCAGTCATATTAGTAGTTAAATTGAAATTTCCTGGAATAAAATCAAATAAGGAAATTGTAGCATTAACTGGAGTTACCTGATTTCCTTTATTATATACTTCAATATGCACATTGTAAGTATCATTTCCCACTGAAGTCACATTTTTCTCAACTTCTAACCAATACCCTAATACTAAGTATAATTCTTTAATGAAAATATCTTTTCCATTTCTAGTAATTGTTCTATTGTAAATCTGTGTTCCATCATCATGAATTTGAAAATCTGCTTTACCATATAAAATAGGTGTTGGTAAATCTGTATAATTAAATAACCATGCAGGTGATTGCCAGGGACTAGAACTATTAATAAGCACAGTGTCTGGTCCAAATGAGTCAATGACTTCTAATGACGCATTAGTAATTGTATCATTATCAATTGTATTTGGGTCTCCAATTGTTTGAGTTGCTACCCACCGAGTGAACTCATTTAATTGAAGAGTAATATTTGAAGTACTAATTAGTTTTCCTGTTCCATTCCAAGTAACATTATCATCACTTGCATTAGGAAATGGAATCCCTACAATCTGTTTATTAATTTCTAAAGCAACTCCTTGAGGAGTCATTGCAATTAATTCTGAAAATCTTACATGTGAAACACTTGTATTCATCATATAAGAAATTACTGTCTCACTCATATTATATGTTTGAGTCTCATTAATTTGTTCAGGTGTTAATAATACATAATCAATGTTTGAAGTTTGTGTAGTATTTAAACACCCTCCTCCTCGTACATTCCAAGTTAAGGTAGTGTTATCTGAAGAAACTGAAACATTACTTGCATCAGTTCCTCCAACACTATCATTAAAAAATTTAAATTGACTTCCCATTGAAGGAATTTCAAATGTTGTCTGATTTAATACAATATCAAATATACAACTATCTAGATTGTGAGCCGGAGGAGCAAATCTATTTTCAATGACATCTGCAACACTGATATTTAATCCCGCTAAAACTTTAAACTCACTGTAAGTTGTATTAAGTCTTAAAGGAGTTACAACATTACTTAGATTAATTTGATACGTCCAAACTGAACTTTCTCCTGCTTCTAATTCGTAAACTCTAATTGTAAACTTATCTGAAGAATTGATTATTACATTTCCATCTCTTCCCCTTAATAATGTAATATTTGAAACATTACTAGCATTATCAAATGTTGCAAAAATATCTGAAATTGTAGCTTCTTCTTGATTTACATTTGTAATATTAATAAAACCAGTCATAATTGTAGTTATATCATAACCCGCACTTTGATTGTTCAAAGGATTATATAAAATTGTTTGATTAACAATTTCACTAACTTCAATTCTAACTTGTTGCTCAGTAGTACTTGCATACACTGCACTCATACTAAACAGCAGTAGCATTAATAGGCTACTGATTACGTACTTTAATTTATTATGCCTTAACATAACCTGACTCAAATGGAATTGACATATAACTTTTGTTAACTACATAAAAGTTATAAAAGTAGAATGATATTTAGAAAAAGTAAGAATCAATCTTTAATAAAATTAAATCTTTTCAAAAAATTACATTGAATTAAAATTAATTATAACTCACCTAATATTTCCAAAAACTAAATTTTCAGATTTTAAATATACATCTTGAATTTTTAATAATATTGATAAATTTTCTGAATAATCTTCTTTACTAGAATAAACAACTCCTCTCTCAACTGCTTGAAGTGAATGCTTAAAAAACTCATCCACACTAATAATAGTGGAATTATCTGCCGTTTTAACTTCTTCATTAATTGTTGCACTTATATAACTTCCATTTTCAACTCTTTCTTCTGGAACAATAAATGATAATAGTCCTTCTTCATTCTCTGCTAATAGTAACATTGCTTGTGAATCAACCCCTCTGAATTTTGCAGTTTGTAAATTTGTCACAGCAAGAACTTGTTTTCCTAACATATCTTCTTTTGAAAAATATTTTTTAAGTCCTGAAACAATCTGTCTCACTCCACCATTATCACCAAAATCAACTTGTTCAACATACAAGGAGTCAGCATGGGGATGGTCATCTGTAGAAATAATTGTACCCACTTGTAAACATAAATCTGTAAATGCAGTATGTGTTTTTCCAATTCCATATTTAATAAAATCTCTCATCTCTTTGTAAAATTGCTCATTTTCTTCTTGTATATTGTGTTTAAAAGAGTGAGTTCCGCCCCTAATGACACTATATTGAACCTTTGAAGTATCACATCCTTGAACAAACACATCTACATCTTTTTTCAATATGATTGTATCGTTTTGAGCCTGCAACACTAATGTCTGAAATTGGGAAGTACTTGCAGTTTTTTGCAATTTTTTAGTAGATAATTGTGTAAAATTTGAAATTAATTGACTCGAGATCACATGAGTTGTTTTTCCCCCATCATCACTAAACTCACATTGTTTATATTCTTTTAAATCTCTAAGTTGATTTTCACTTAATCGTAATCTCTGAATTTCTTCTTCTTTTGTTCTTGAAAAGCACAAAGGAGCTATTACAATTTTTTTACTAATTGCATCATGTTTTTGATACAATACATTATATCCTCCCATGCTATGTCCAATTAACACCACTTCTGCATATCCTAACTGTATTGTTACAATTTCTAATAATTCTTCAACTTGTTTGAGCTGTGAATTAATTGAAATGGGATATCGTTGATTATCTCCACATCCTAAAAAATCAAAAGATAAAAAATCGTACCCTTGCGCTAGAAATTGCCATTTAAACTCTTCTGATTTACATCCAAATTTAGTTGCACAAAATCCATGTACAAATAATGCGAGTTTAGAATTTTTTTGAGTAGGATGAATTGTATGTAGTCTTGCACTAAGTATTTTTGAATCTAATTTTTCACTAAGCTCAATGGCAATATTTGAAATTGTTTGTTTCTCCAATGCATCTACTGTCCTTCGAATTTCTTTAAATGAACTCACAATCATGTATGGAGCCCCCTTTTCAAGTCGTTCTTGTTCATGAAATCCAAAGTCAACAGCGATAGTTTTAACTCCTGCTCTATTTGCTTCTTTTAAATCTCCTAAAGTATCAGTTACAAACACCACTTCATCTTTTTGTAAATTATATTGTTTTAAAATATGATTAATTTTTTGTTCTTTACACGTATTAAATTCACCACACAAAATCTCATTAAAAAATGTTTCATCTAACTGAGAGTTTTCTAAAACAAGTTCAACATTCTTTTTAAGATTTGAAGTTACACAAAACAGTTGATATTTATTTTTTAATTCTAGGAGTTCTTTTTTTACCTTTTTCTCTATCTTCATGTCTTTTGTTGCCAAATCTAAATTTTTATAAAATTTCTTAATCTTACTCTCTTCAAATGCTTCTTTAAAACCTGTAAGAGGATTTCCATCAAATAAATCTTTAAATCTCTCTTCTGTTAAGTTATATGCTAAATTATTTGCTTCATATACTGTTTTGTAATTATCCACTAATACTCCGTCAAAATCAAATAAAACTGCTTTAATGTTAATTCTGTTTTCATCAAAAGTAGTAAGAGGAGTTTCTTTTTTTTTAATATCTAACTCTACAGAACTCGAAGTTTTAATATTATCCTTATAAGATTTGAACAGATTTTCAAAAAGCTGTACTTTTTTTCCTAAACTAATCTCTTTGTCAAGATATGAAAACTCTAATTTACCCTTCACTTCAAATCCTAACTGCTGTGCTAACAACTGCGATTTTTGAGGCATCACTATTGAAATAAATGAAGTTAAATTGTATAATGAATTTACTAATACTTGTATAATTACTTCTCTTCTCTTAGCATCTTCAACTTTAAACGGTTCAGTTTGATTGATATAAGCGTTTACATCTCTAATTCTACTCCATGCCAACTGAAGTGCTTTATGAATTTCAAAGGAATCAATTAAACTCACAAACTCCTCTTTAATATTAAGTGAATTAAGTAATTTACGATCTACTTCTTTAAGAGTATTCTCATCAAGAATCTTAAGAGTTCCCCCAACATATTTTTGAACCATTGTATAAACTCTTGAAACTAAATTTCCTAAATCATTATTCAAATCATTAATAATTGTTTGCTCAAACTCTTCATGTGAATATCTACAATCATCTCCAAAATTCCCCAAAGACATAATATAATATCTAAATTCATCAAGTCCATATTTTGTAATTTCATCAAGAGGGTTAACAACATTTCCTAAAGACTTACTCATTTTATGACCCTCTTTATCTAAAATCATCCCATGAGCATGTACAATATTTGGAAGTTCAAACCCACAAGATTTCAAAAAAGCAGGCCAGTATACCATATGAAACCAACTAATATCAGCTCCAATAATATGAATATCACAAGGCCAATGAGTATTAAATTTAGAAAGTTTCTCATAATTGGAGTTAGTTGCACTCAGATAATTAAATAATGCATCAAACCACACATATGTTACATGAGAATTATCAAATGGGAATTCAACTCCCCAAGTAAGTGTCTCTTTTGGTCTTGAAATAGATACATCTCTAAGTCCTCCTTTGACTCTATTGATAATTTCTTCTCTTCTATGTTTTGGAGATATAAATTCAGGATGATTCTCATATAATTCTAATAAAAAGTTTTCATATTTTGAAAGTCTAAAAAAATAATTTTCCTGTTTAACACTTCTACATTGAGTTTTATGAATGGGACACATTTGAGATGTCCCATCTATTTCAATGAGTTCATCCTCCCCATAATATTTCTCACACCCCACACAATACAGACCATCATACTCATCTAAGTAAATGTCACCATTATCATATGCTTTTTGAAGCATTTGTTGCACAAATTGTTTATGCTCAATATCAGTTGTTCGAATAAAAAAATCATTACTCAGATTAAGTGTCTTTGTTAAATCAATGAATTTTTGTGTTTGCTCATATACAAATTCTTGAACCCACTTATTATTTTCTTGAGCTTTTTCAAATACTTTTTGACCATGTTCATCAGTTCCTGTTAAAAAAAAAACATCTTTTCCTTGTAACCTTTTACATCTAGCTATTACATCAGTTGCAATTTTCTCATACGCATGTCCAATATGAGGAGTCCCCGTTGCATAATCAATTGCAGTTGTAATATAAAAAGTATTTTTACTAAGATTTTCATTATTCTTATTGTGAGCTTCATCATCAATGCTATTTGAATTCATATTTAGATTAACAAATGAATATTTATATAATTTTAGTAAAATTAAAATTGTACCGACATGAAAAAAACAATTATTCCTGCAATTTATTTCTCTGTATTTCTCATTTACTTTTCTGAGTCAAATCTATAAAATCGCATTTCAAAGTATTTTTTATATATCTAAATCGAACATACGTATATGCTAAAACAATAATAATATACATATTAATATACGGATTAAATAATAATAGTGAACAATAATACATAACAAGAATCATATGAAAATGATATAAAATTAGTTTATAATTATTTTGAAATAAATCTAAAGGTTCTTTAAGATAAAATAAATATAACACATATGCAATATATAATTGATGTCCAATTAAAATATATCTCATTACATCAAACACAATTGAAGCTTGAATTAAAATTAATGTAGAGTATAAGAAACCCATAATCATAAATATTTGTATCCATTTGTAATATCTCTTTTTCAAAACTGCATTAAGTTCTTTTGAATTTACTGAAACATAAGACATATACAATACAAAATTAATAAATATAGTGAAAAGTCCAAGGAGAATATAGTTAACTTCAGTTGTAAATATCATTTGTAAATTTTATTTATATTAGTAATCTCATTTATGATTGAAATCTTAATGCTAGATTTTTAATATATCTTAGTAATCTAAAAGTGACTTATTAGTAATCTCTTGATAAGTCTTCCAACTTGTCCTAAATAAAAATCTGAGTTCCTTATCTTTTCCCTTTAATCTTACAAACTCTCGAGTTTTTTTATCTCCAGGATATCCTGAACCCACATCGACTCCCACATTAATATGAATTTGTGCAAGTTCTTGCTCTCGAAGTTCTTTTGCAATAATTGAAGCTGCTCCCACCATTTCATACTTCACATCTGCTTTATTCTCAGCTATCACCGTGCACCCAAACTTAAGTCGTTTTTCAATTTCAAGTTTAAATTTCTCAGGATTTGCAGTTAGAGCATCGATTATTACGCATTGAGGTTTTTCTTGTTCCAGCACTTTAATAATTGCAGCGATTTCAAGCTCCATCAAATCCCCTCCACTTTGTTTATTTTCATCAATTATAACCGGCGTGAGTTGAGCATATTTCATGTCCATGATATTTTTTAATTCGTTATATAAAAAGTTTCGTTTTTTAGGACTTAATTTTTTAGAATCTGTAACTCCTAATTCTTTTAGTTTATATTGATACTCATTTAATTCTTTAAGTCCTCCTGCTAAATTAATAATAGAAAATCCAATAAACAATGAACCTAATACAGGGCCTTTTCCTGCTTCATCAACACCAATTACTTTATACATATCGTGTAAAAATTATGAAATATTTTTAATAATTAGTAACTCTATGTTTAGAAATTTAAAAATATTCCTAATTAAACTGAAAAGAAATATAACTTAAATTATATTCAAGAGCGAAGCTCTTAAACTCTAGAACTCTTCTACATTATCAAATACATCTAAAAGTCCTTCTTTTTGAAGTTGTCTAATTTCATTAGGTTTGTATTTATAGATTAAATCTGATTTATCTTTTTCAATTTCCCATGGTTGAAGAAGAACTACATCTCCTTCTCTAATCCATAAAAATTTTTTCATTCTCCCTGGAACTCTTGCCATTGTTTCTTGTCCACTCATCCCCCTAATCATCATCCTACTTCCCCCTAGACGTTTTTCAACAATTCCAATAAATTCTTCATTTTTTGGTTTTCGTGCTTTAGAAGGAGCTTGATTTTGTAAATCATTTAATTTTTTTTTCTGAGACATACTAACACTAAGAATATAGTATTTATAAATATGGTGGAATTATATGATATTAATCATGGGTACAGTTTAATTACTAATTTTTCTCTTTCTTCTTGAGATTTTAATCTCATTTTACCAATAATTTTAAAGTCTTTCATTTTCATTCCACAAATTCCAAATCTCCACTTTTTCCATAATTTTTTAGTTAAATTTCCTGAAATTTTATAAAACCAAGATGGAGCATCACATGTAATATACATCTTCACAACTTTATCAGTTAAAAGTCCTTTTGGCACCCCCCATTTTGTAAATACAAATGCAAAACGTGCTGTAAATACACCATCAAACCAATTTTTTAAAATTGCAGGAGTATCTAAATTCCACATTGGAGTAATTACAATTAATTCATCAACACTCCTAATTTTTTCTTGCATCTCTTGAATATGTGTAGGAATTGTAATTTCTTTAGGATGTTCTTCAAAAGTAACAAACGAGTTTTTAAAGTCACTCTTATACAAATCTATAATTTCAATAGCATTTCCTCTTTCTTTTTCAACTTTATAAATTCTCTTTGCCAAAACATGTGTAAAACCCTTTGAGCTAGGATGTGAAGTTATAATTAAAATATTTTTCATCATAAATGTTTTTGATTGTCAATTAATAAATTTTTGTATGTCCAAAAACCTAAATAGAGAATCACTTCTATTTAATCCACCCATATGAATTCTCTTTGAGTATTAATAATTCAATTAAATATGATAATAGTGTTAAATCAAGTAATAACATTTAACTTATTCTTCTAAACTAGATAAAAATTTAAACTCTAAGTTCCAAAAACTTTTTAAACAAATTTTAATTTTATTTAATTTATGCGTCTATAGCTCAGGGGTAGAGCGGCTGCCTTGTAAGCAGCAGGCCGTGGGTTCAAATCCCACTAGGCGCTTATTCTAAGCTTTATTGTGATTTTCACCCACTTTCGTGGTAAGCAAAAATTTATCCTAAATTTTTTTACACTTGACAAAGTCAAGAGTTTCAAATCCCACTAGGCGCTTATTCTAAGCTTTATTGTGATTTTCACCCACTTTCGTGGTAAGCAAAAATTTATCCT
>JBLKOJ010000038.1:0-14970 GCA_047602745.1 Candidatus Woesearchaeota archaeon
ATGAAATGAAAAACTCTAAATTGACATCATTTTTCTAACCCCGATTAACGGGGTCTTCTTAATTCTTAATAAAAAACCTACTGCCTTCTTCTCAGTAATATATAAATACCCTACAACTCCAAATATAATTGCAAGCCAATCAAGCCCATAATATGTTTCAAAATTTGTAACTAATGCCTCAATAATAGTTTGTATAACCATTACTTACTTAATGATAAAACTTATATAAAATTATTTATTTATTTCCCCATCTCCAACACCATTTTCCTTGTGTCTTATAATAAGTTATTAAAATTAAAAATATAGTAACACAAATTAATACTACTATATACAGAATTAGATTATTCATTTGATAGGTCAAATAAAAAATGGATACTAAGTAAGATATAATCAAAGTCCATCCTTCCCAAGTCGTAGGGGTGGCTCCATATCCAAACTTCTTAGGTCTAAACCAATACGTATTAAACAACATTTAAATTTATATTATTTTAATATTTAAATAATTTTCGTTAAAAATGTAAAAAATAAATAAAAAAGTTGAAAATTATTACTTTTTTTTCAAAGGTTTTACTTCAACTTTATCTGATATGATCATTGAATTTCCAGTCTCATCTCTAAGTTTTAAAGTCATTGATTTCTCTCCTGCATATACTTCATCAAGTCCTTTTAAGATATTTTTAATTTTTTTTCTCTGAGCTTTATCTAAATCATCGTCTTCTTTTAATAATAAAATTTGTTGCTTAAACCTATTTAATACACCTTCAATATTTGTAATAAACCCCTCTGAACCCATTGATGAGTCAACTGAAATTCTAAATGTGGGAATTTTAATTTCACAAGAACCCGATTTAATAACTCTAATATTTAAATCTTCTTTTGAACTAATTTCAATTGAATACTCAGCGGGTGTCCCTTCTTCTAAAAATTCTAAATCTGAATTTTTATAACCACATGCATTACATTTTATTGAAAAAATTGCAATTAGTCCAGCAAGGGGGTCTTCAATTTCATACTCAGTAAATGTAGCTTCATTCTTTCCACATACTGGACATTGTTGTTTTTCAACAATAAAAATATCTGGATTCTCTGAACTTTGACTCATACAAAATAAGATATCATAATCCTTTAAAAATGTATTGTTTGAATTTGAAAAATGATAATTTCATGATTTAATATTTCAATACTATTTTTCAGTTAAGATAAATCCCCCTTCTACTTTTTTATCGTCTTTAATATTAAACCCTAGGTTTTGAATCTCTTCTCTTAATTCATCAGCAAGTTTGAAATCTTTACTTACTTTTGCATCTCTTCTTTTAACAGCTAAATCATAAATTTTTTGAGGAATTTTATTTTGGGCTTTATTCTGTTCCAATATTCCTAAAACTCTATTAACTGTATTAAAAAAACCAATCACTAACTCCTTATCTTTTTGTGATACTTCTTGAAGTGAATTTAAATATGAAATTACTGAATAGATATTTTTAATCGCCTTTGCAGTATTTAAATCATCACAAACTGCAATGTTAAATTCTTCAAGTTCTCTGTTAATTTGCTCTTGTAAATCTTTATTCAATTCTTCACCTGAATTTACTTTTCTTAGTTCTAATTCTCTTACAAACTGATGAATTTTATTCAAATTTTGCTGTGCTGAATGTAATAATTCAAATGTAAAATCACTTGTTTTACGATAATTTGATTGCAAAAATAATAATCTCAGTGCAAGAGGGTGATATCCTTTTTTTACCAAATCTTCAATTAAATACACATTTCCAACTGATTTGGACATTTTCTCGCCATTTACTGTCAAGTGCCCATTATGCATCCAAAATGTTACATCTTTAATACATCCTGAACACACATTTTGTGCAATTTCATTTTCATGATGGATTGGAATATGATCAACTCCTCCCGTATGAATATCAATATGCTCACCTAAGTATTTATGACCCATAGCAGAACACTCAATATGCCAACCTGGAAAACCAACTCCCCATTTAGAGTTCCACTTCATTAAATGTTGCTCATGTTTACCTGTTGTAAACTTCCAAAGAGCAAAATCTTGAGGGTTTATTTTCTCATTGTTTACCTCAACTCTTGCACCCGCTTCTTTTTCTTCTAATTTTTGACCACTTAAAAAACCATACTGAGGGAATTTAGCCACATTAAAATATACTCCATCACTTGTTGTGTATGTCACTTCGTTTTGTTCTAATTTTTCAATCAAATTTAATTGTTCTTGAATATGCTCAGTTGCTTTTGGCATTACATCTGGAAGTTCTACATGTAAACGTTCTAAATCTTTAAAATAATAATCTGTGTAATATTGAGCAATTTGAAGAGGAGATTTGTTCTCTTTTTTAGCTGCTTTGAGCATTTTGTCCTCCCCATCATCACTGAGTAAATCATCATCAGTTAAATGTCCAACATCAGTAATATTTTGAACAGAATATAACTTATATCCAGCATACTTAATGACTCTTCTAAGTATGTCACTAAATACTGCTGCTTTCATATTTCCAATATGCTGATAGGAGTATACTGTTGGACCACAAGAATATATTTTCACAAGTTCTTTATTTTTAGGAATGAATCTCTCTACTTTTCTTGTCTTTGTATTATAAAATTGTAATTGCTTAATTTTCATTTTCAATGTATATAATTATATTAATATTTCTCAATATCTATATTAAAAATTGATATATTGATAAAACTTCTTATCTACTAAAAAAAATTATAAAAATTAATTATTAACAACAAAGTCCAACATCACATCTAGAAAAATTAGCTTGAATTATTTGTAAATTCATATTTAATACATTACTTGAGTATTTAAAAAATTATCTAATCAAGGTCGAGGCATTAGTTCATTAGAATGGACTTTTTATATTGAATAAAGAACTCTTCTAAAATTTCCAGTTTTAACCTATATAATATCACTTTCTCTTAAAAATTCAAAATTAATTTTAATTCCTCAAATTTAAAATTTAAATTTTATTCATTTCTTAAAATAATTGCTTTTTAATTTATTTTTCTTTTTCAAATAATTCTCTATTTTTCTCGTCTACTTTATCTTTAATAAAATCAAAATAAATAGATTGAAATTCGTTTAAATTATTTTTAGAAATTTTAATATAATATAAACATTTTCAATATTATATTTAAAATACTCACCAGGTATTTTTACTTTTTCAAAATTTTTATATTATTATTTATCCACATAGATAATTTCCTAAATTGAATATAAATTATTATTAACTATACGTTCTTCTCCATTAAAACCAAATCAATTAAACAAATTAGAAAAACCTAAATGATATTTAGTAATTTTTTTAACATATTTAAAATTCTAAAAATAATTTAAAAAAATATAAATCTAAAAATTATTTAAAATCTACTTCACACTTCTCTCCAATATTCACTTTTTTAGGAGTCCCTATAATTTTTGCATCATGACTTATAAGAGAATAATGTAAATGCATATTTTCAATTGTTGTTCTTTTTGAAATAATTGAATTTGAAACAACTGAACTCTCAACAATACATCCTTCTTCAATAGAAACATTTGGACCAATAATACTCTTGCTCACTTTAGCATTTTTTGATACATAACAAGGAGGAATTATAATACAATCTTCTAAATGTTTTACAGAGGAAGTATGCTTTGAAATTTTTTCTAAAAAATATGAATTTGCTTCTAAAAGGACTGAAACTCTTCCACAATCAAACCATTTATCAACTTCATACACCTCTAACTCATCATTTTTGCTTTGGGCAAGCTCACTAATAACTTGAGCCATTCTATATTCTCCTTTAACAGTAATGTTTTGTTCTTGGTGAGTTTGAAGCATTTTTTTTACTTGCTTTAATGAATGAAAATAATATGCACCAATAATTGCTAAATCACTTTTAGGTCTTAGAGGTTTTTCTTCAATTCCAATTACTTTATTGTTAACATCAAGTTCAACAACACCATATTGAGTTGGATTTTCAACTCTTTGGCATGCAACACTTCCAGATTTTCCTCTAGCAAGTCTTACCATTTCAATAATATCAAAATCAATTAATGTATCTCCAAATAACACAAATAATTCATCATCTGTTTCCTCTTTAATACTCTCAAGTCCCAAAAATACAGCCGAACCATCTCCATTTCTTACCTTTTGTTCAACAAAAGAATAAGGAATATTTGAGAAATTATCTTTAATATGATTCATAATTTGCTCTTTATGGTGTCCAACAATAAAAATAACCTCATCTGGATTTAGTTTCATAGTACTATTAATAACATAGTCTAGCATTTCAACTCCTGCAATTTTTAACATTTGCTTTGGAGTAGATAAAGTATGAGGTTTCAAACGTGTCCCTCCTCCTGCAACGGGTATTATTACTTTCATACTATTTAAGAAAAATATTGCTTTAAAAATGTTTGTATTATTTTGAGTACTTCCAAATTAAAAAATTAAATTTGAAAATTATGCTTCATGAGCAGTATCTTCTTCATCATTATAAGATTCTTCTTGAGAAGATTTAACAAATTTAACATTCTCAGCTTGAAGTCCTCTATCAGTTTTGACTGAATCAAATTCAACTTGTAAGTTATCTTCTTCTCTAATATTATTTTGGCCCTGAGGTAATTTAGAATAGTGAACAAAATGTTCTTGAGAATCCTCTCCTTTAATAAATCCAAATCCTTTTTCTGAATTGTACCATTTAAATGTTCCTTTCATTTTTTATTATGTTAATTTAAGACTCGTAAAGAAAAATGTTACTTAAAGCCAAATTGAACTCATTAAAATAACTCAACTGAAAACTTTTTACTATAATTTTACTTTGTACTCTTAAATAACAATATAAACATAAGTTAATTAATAAAACTATGTATTGACTTGAAAGGAAGAATTAGTAATAGTACTACTCCTGTAAACTCACAGATTTGCATTTAAATATGATTCAAACTGAATTAAATTTACTAAAAGTAAAACTTAAATTATTCAAAATACTTTTAAATATACCTTAACTATCATTAAATATGTCTAACAATCAAAATTTTGAAAAACTTCCTGCAGTATATAAAATGCAAAATGGAAGACTTCTCAACAAACTTGAATTTATAGACTATTTTGAAAATAAAGTATTTAAAACTATTAAAAAATTTAATCTATTTGAGTTTAATGACAAATTTGTAGTAGCTGTAAGTGGGGGGAAAGACTCAATAACTGTTCTTTATCTTTCTCAAAAATATTTAAAAAGAAAAAATCTACACAAAAATCTTATAGCTCTTGCAATTAATGAGGGTATTGAAGACTATAGAGAACATACTCTTGAATTTTTAAAAGAATTTTGTAAAAAACTTAATGTTAAATTACATATTGAATCTTACAAAGAAAAATATAATAAAACATTAGATTCTTCAATTAAAATCCTTCAACGTAAAAAAAAAAATATTTCTCCATGTAATATCTGTGGGACGTTTAGAAGAACTTCTCTAAATAAGGGAGCAAGAAAATTGGGAGCTACTAAAGTAATAACAGGTCACAATTTAGATGATGAAGCACAAAGCATTTTACTCAATATGATGAAAAATAACTATAAAGTTCTCCCAAGACTTGGACCTAGTAATGGTGTTGTTGGAGATGATATGTTTATTCCTAGAATTAAACCACTATATCTTTGTACCGAAAAAGAAGTAAGATTATATACAATTTTAAAAGGATTTGATGTTGGATATGATGAATGTCCTTACTCAAAAGACTCATTTAGAAGTAATCTTGCTGATACCATAAATATGCTTGAAGATAAGCATTCGGGTATTAAATCTTCATTAATTAACTTTTATCTAACAGTACAACCCGTACTTAGAGAACAATATATCAAAGAAGAAGGAACTCAAGTAACTCATTGCAATAAATGTAAAGAGCTATCTCAGAGAAAGGTTTGTAATACTTGTGAGATGATGACTATAATTAATGGAGAAGAAGAATAGCTCTTATACTATTTGAAATTACTATCTTAAACTAAAATTCTTCTCTTAAAAGTTAAAACTAAATTTATTAAGTCATAGATTTTCAATTTAATATATGACATTGTTTGACAAAAATAAACATAAGTCTTCTTCGTCTTCTGATTTATCACAAATTAAACAGCAAGCTTCAGGGTCTTCATCGCAGCTCCCTACATTCAACTCAAACCCAAATAATCAAAGTCCTAATCAACAATTCGTAAATCCTTTTAGCCCGAGTTCTAATCAACCAAATAATCACTTAAATAATGTAGATTTAAATTCATCTCAACTATCTATGCAAGAACAAATACAACAGAGTCAAAATTCTAATTTAAATTATTCCCAATCAATAGACTCAAGTTCAAATTTTAAACAGACACCACCTACATTTACAAATAACTCAAACCAGGAGGGATATTTATCAAAAGATGAAGCAGAACAATTAATAGTTCAAACAGTTGAAGGTGTGCTTGAAGATAAATGGGAAGATATCACTAAAAATGTAAGAAAAGTAGTAGAGTGGAAAGATAAAGTTGAAAGTCAAATTACATTAGTAAAAGAAGATATCATATCTCTGCAAGATGCTTTTACAACATTAGAAAAACGATTAATCTCTAAATTAAACAATTATGATAAAAGTATTTTAGATGTTGGTTCTGAAATTAAAGCATTAGATAAAGTTTTTCAAAAAATAACTCCAACTCTAGTTAATAATGTTACTGAGTTAGGTAAAATTGCAAAAGAATTAAAAAGTGTCTCTCATTCAAGTAAAAATTATGAAGAATAAATTTTAATTATTAATGTTTTCTTATTTATTATGCAAATCTCTTCAACGAAGAAAGTAAATATTTAGCACGAACTTGAGTTGGTTTTTGAGTAGTAGTTGTGATAATATCTTCAACATTCTCATTGGCAATTTCTTTTTCTTTATTTTTAGAAGATGTATTAATAGAAGATTGAGAATTATTTTGCCCCATAATTTTAAGTTCATTAGCCATAGTTTGATAAATTTGAGTTTGTACATCTTCTAATTCTTTATGTGATACAGTTAGACCTTTAAACTCAAAAACTTCATCATTTATAAATCTTGGGATTAAATGAGATTGAGTTGAATTATGAAAAGCTACAAACATAGTTGCTTGTGAGTGTGTCACTTCAAATAATGCTTGTAAGAAATATTTTGAAAATAAAAACAAATGTGTGTAAGAGTGTAGTGAAGGATTTTCATTTTTAATACTCATATTTAAAGTTCCTAAGTTTTTAGAATTTTCAATAATTAAAACATCTATCTCTTCGTCTTCAAATACTCTTAGTACTTCATCATTTTTTTCAAAAAATTCAATATTTTGATTTGGTTTTAAATTAGTATTCTTAGAAATTTTTTGATTTGAATATGAATCTTCGCTTAAACTGTTATTATCAATATTATCATTATACATTTTAATTGAGTCTTTTTCTCCTTTTTCTTTAATTTCTAAATCAATTCCATTCAAGTTTTCAAAGGGTTTATTTTTCAATTTATTCTCCAGTTCAGTTTCTTGATTTTTTTCAAATTCTATTTCAATAGGAGTTTGAGAATCTGTCGCCTTATTCTTAGAAATACTTTGTTCATAAGATTTTAAATTGTGTTGAGTATGTGTTGATTTTTGAGAGTTAATAAGTTGTTCTAAGTCCTCTTCTTCATCCTTGTGAGACTCTATTGAACTAATATCATGAGAAATTGAAATATATTTACTTTTAGAAGGTAAAGTTTTATTTTTTATTTTTTGAGTTATTAAAGTATTTTTTTCGTCACTAATCTCATTACTAATTTGATTATTTGATTTATCATTTATTAAATTATCAATAAAATTATTAGTGGAGTTAAATGATTTGATTATTTCATAAGTTTTATTAATATCTTCTAATTTGATATCTCTTGGAGCAAGAATTGGATTATATATCTCTTGAGAATTTTTAAGTCCTAATAATATATGCTCATAAGTTTCTTGATTATTACTTTGAGAATGAATACTATTTTTACAATATAACATAGTTCCTTCATACATTTGAGTTCTAAAAATTTTATGTAGTAATTTTTTTGAAATAATTAAATCTAAAAAATTTGAATGTATCTTCAAATTTACCTTTCCTTTTTTTGAAAAATCAATTATTGTATCTTCAAATGTCAAACATTGAGAATTAATATCTTCTTTACAATTATTAATATCTTCAGTATAATCATTTGTATGTTCTTGAATTTTATCTTTATGAGTGTTATCTTTTAAGTCATTTATTAATTGAGTTTTTGAATTTTTTGGGAGTGGACTTCTTATAGAATAATCTATAAACTGAGAATCAAACTCTTGATTAGAAAATGGAGAAGATGTTTGCCAAGTAGTGTTTTTTTCAAATATAGAACTCGAAAAAGCCATTTGCAAAACTTCTTTTCTCTTTGATTCTAGTAATTGAATAATTGAAGAAATAACTTCAAATGTTAACTTATTTTTTTTTTTTATAATAGAATTTAAATTAGAACTTTTTATCCTCAAAAGTTCTTTTATTTTAAATAAACATTTTTCTAATATTTCATACTCTTGAAGAGAAGATATATCTAAACTAGTTGGGTGTTGAAGATACGAATATAACTCAAGATACCTATCCTCAATTTTAACTTTTTCATAAGAATTAAGACCAAAAATTAACTCTTCAAGTTTTTCAATCATTTATATTATAAATTTAAATATTAATTTTTATAAATTTGTGTATTCATTATTACAAACATAATTAACAGAAAATTGTAAATAACTTATAACTTAAATTGGAAATTTTTTATAAATATTTTAAACATTTTTATGAGTAATAGACTCACTTTTAAATTTAAAATCTTTAGTCGTAATATTTTTTCTAATTGATAGTAAAAAAGAATATAATGGTATAAAATCTTCTCTTTTAACACTAATAAAATTAAATGAATGAATCATACAAGAATCAATAATATTTGTGTCTTCAACTAAAACATTGTATAACCCAAATGTCTGTTTAGAAAATTTTTTAGAAGTATGATAAGTACAACAATGAATTAATTTTGATATTGCATCAATATTTTTGCTAGAACATACTTTTTTTAATTCTTGAATATCACAAGCAATGAAATCAAGCATTGGTATAATCTCTTTTGAATTCATAATTCCTCCAACAGATAAAACTCCCCCTAATTTGTTAAAACTTTTATTTTTATTTATATCAAGATTTTTTTTACTAGTGGTTTTATAATGATATTTTTCAAGTAAATGATTTAAAGATTCAACCTCTTTTTTCTCTTGAATTTGAGTAATATATAAATGCAGATTTAAACATCCAACTTCTTTTTTGATTTGTTCAATTAATTCCAATATAAATTTTAAAACTGGTTCAAATAATGGATTAATTACTCTTTGAACTCCCTCTAGATAATTTAAGGCCATATAATGAGATTCTTTAATGAATAAAATATATATGTTTGAGCAAAAACTATCTATATTAATATACACTTCTTTTGGAAATTTTGAAATTGCAATTTTAGAGATAATAGATTGTAATTCTTTTTTGACAAGTTCTACAAAGTACTTTTTATTTGACTCATTTAATGAAAATGAAATTTGGTTTTTTAAATTTGATGAAATAAGATCAAAAATATCTTCAATAAATTCACTCGTACTTGGAAAATGAGATTGCTCTAAAATATGTTTATGAGATGAATGGATGAAAATATCCTTATCATAATTAGAAGACTTAGATAAAGAATTATTTAGAGAAGATAAATATTTAAGTTCAGAATTGGGAAGTTCTTTAATTTTATATTTTTCAAGGCCTTCATAAACAAACCCTCTAATATCAGAACAATCAATAGTTACTAAATCTTCATTTTTTAGCAGATGATCAAATTGTCCAACTTGAAGCAAGACAGGAATATTATGTTCATAACACATTTGAGCTGTGTGGGAAAATTCATCTCCTTTTTGAACAATAATTGCTTTTGCTTTAGTCAAATAATGTTGCCATTTAGGATCTGTTTGCATAGTAAATACAATAGATTCACTATTAATCTTTTTTAAATCAGAAATTGTTTTTACAATTAATACTTTTCCATGAACAATTTTGTTACCAATACTAACTTCACCTTCTAATAGTGGTTTTTTATCCAAATTAACTAGTTCATACGAAATTAATTCTCTTTGTTCACGAAATAAGTGTTTAGTTTCTAAAAAAAAATCTTCAATAACAATAATTCCAGCACCTAATATGGAAAAATGAATTTTTAGGGGTGTAAACTCTTTAAAATATTGAGTTAATTTACTCTCTAGGTCTAATGTCAATGAAGTTATAGAACGAATTTGATTTTTATTTAAACTTGAAATTATAATCTTCTTATTTTGATTCTTTTTTTTCTCAATGATTGGAGCATTTTTTAGAGAATTTTTACCGTATGTATTTAAAAATGAAATATCTTTTTCTACAATATTTGATGTAAATACTCCCGAATAATTATTTTTAAACCCATATTTAAAAGTTTCAAATGAATCAACATTTAAATTATCTAAATTTTCAAATACTCGAGGTCCAAAATTTGAGTGAATAACACTAATTAATTCATGTCCTGTTGAGTATTCAATACTAGAACTTACACCACTACAAATAACTTCTTCAAAATACTCTTCAAATCCGATAGCTAAATTAATTTCCTCTTCTAAAATACCTAAATCAAATCTTAATTGGAGATTATGTTCACTGTAAAACTCTATGAGTAACTGTTTAATTGAATTAAATAACTCCTCTTTACATGAAACAATTAATGTTGAAGTATAAACCGAGGAATTTGTAAATATTGTTTGTCTATTTGATGAATAACTGAATTTAGTTTTCAACTTAAGGTTTGTTGAATGAACTGAATTTGTAGCGTTATCGTAATCATCTAGTAAAGAATCATACACCCTTGATAATTGAACTTTAAGTAAATCACTTATTGAAATCCTTTGAATAACTGTTTGAATTTGGTTTGAAATTATTGAAATTATATGCTCCACTGAGTCTTGGTGGTTTAACGTATTTTTAGAATTGTTTTTTTTATGAATTTTTAACTTTGAGTAGTAAGGTTTAAGTTTGGATAAAATTTGATTTATATTATTAAGAAGATTATTTTCCTCAAATAATAATAATATACCTTGATGAGTTAAAATAAACCCCTTTTTTTTCAATTTACTTAACTTTTGTGAATCCTTTAGAGTGTTAGTTTGATAATACATTTCATCAACAATACTTCTTAACGCAAAATAATCACCTACTAAATTTGAGTCTTTAAAAGAAATTTCTTCAAATTTTAAAATAGTTTTAAATGACTTATCATTAATACTTTTTTTTGATGAATGTAAGTTTGAAATAATTGTATGTAAGTCCATATATATTAATAGCAGATATTTTAACTATATGTAATTTTATTGTTCTTATTGAGTCAAGAAAAAAAGTATTTATAAATAAATTAAGAACATAGTGAATATATATAATAGATTGATAATATTAAATTATATAATGAAATAATAAAATGAAAACTAGTTTTAATACTATTAATTCTCCTTCTATTGAGATTATGTCTAATTTAGCAGATAAATCTAATTCAGAAATTTTTGAACTATCATCTTTTTATTACTCAAGAGGTGAATTTCAGACTGCTTATGAAATTCTTCATTATATTCAATTAAAAAATATTCAAACTCCAAATTTACATTATAATCTAGCAATGTGTGCATACCAACTCGAGAATATTTCACTTACATTAACTCATTTACGACTAGAACTAAAATACTTTAACAATATTAAGGCATTTATGTTATATGAAAAACTTTCAATGAAATCCTCTCCTCCTTATTTAACTTTAACCATCTCAGTACTTTTTATTATGATTTATTTCTTATTTTTTAATTCCTATTCTAATTTAGAATTATTTATTTATTCCCTCCATTTGGATAATCTTTCAATAGGAGCTGTAATAACTTCATTTTTTTTTCATTCATCTTATATACACTTATTTTCAAATATTTTAATATTTTTTTTATTAGGAAGTTTTTTAGAAAAATTTTTATCCAAAACACAATATCTTATTATTTTTTTTGGTTCCGGATTTTTAGGAAATATACTTCAAGTGATAGTCATTTCTGAATTTATTGCAGTCGTTGGAATGAGCGGAGCTATTTTTGGATTTTTAGCCGTATTATTACTTAAAAGTCCATTATTATCTATCCCAATTTTCTCATTAAAAATTCCAATTTTATTTTTAACAGTTGGATTGTATCTCATAGTACTTATTCTAATGCAACAACAAAACAGTTCAGTAGCCCATATCTCTCATTTATTTGGATTCCTAACTGGGCTTGGAATTAGTGTTCTTGTAAACTCATATTTACGAACTCGATTTTATGCATTACTTTTCATAACATTAGGTACGTTGTTGCTCACCGCTCTTTTTCTCCAAGTCGAAACTATTTTTACTCACCCAATAGTTGATTCGATAATTGGCTTATCTTGTATAATCTATTCTTATAATTATTTAAAGATGAGAGAAAAAATTATGGAGGAAATTTAAAACTAAAAAAATGGAATTCGAACAAGAGCAAATAGTTTTTAGTACTGTAATGAGTATTTTAATAGTTTTATCATTTATATGGGCATTTAATTCCCAAGGGAAACTAGATATTAATTCATTTGAAAATTGTATCACTGAGGATAGTTGTTTATATGAATTAATTAAGGTTTCAAACCAAACTAATTTATGTAATAGAGCTCATAATCCTAACACTTGTTTCATATCCAATGCAATATTTTTTGATGACCCTAATTTATGTGCTAAAACAAATCAAGAATTGAAGTGTATTGTATCATTAGGAATTGAATTAAATAAAAATTATTGTGGGTTTTTTGAAGAAAAAAATACGTTTCAAGAATGTCTTTTGAACCTAGAATTATTTAAAGTTTTAGAATAAAATATAACACGAATAAAAATTTTAAATTTCAAAAACTAGCTTTATAAATACTATTCTAATTATTTTCCAAAATTTCTTGATATATTAGTATACCACAAAAGAATATTGTTCAAATCTTTTTCTTCTAATTCTGGCCACAACTGTTTTGTAAAGTATAATTCACTATATGAACTCAATGCAAGCATAAATCCTGATATTCTTGGAGCATCCCCAGTTCTAACAATAATCTCAGGAGGAGATGTATTTGAAAAGTAACTTAACTCAAAAAAAGTTTGTGTTGAAATATCTTCGATATTTAATTCCTTCTCCTTAACTTTTAAAGCTATTCTTTGAGTAGTTGTTATAATTTCATCAACTCCATCATAAAATAAAGCTATGTTAACACTAAAATATGGTTTTTTAAACTCTTTAAATAATTTGTTTTCAAATTCAATTATTTTTTTTTCAATTAAATCTAATAACTCATCTTCACTTTGAAATCCTAATGCTAATAATTGACTATCAACTTTTTTTGAAATTAAATTTTTACTTAAATTGTGTTGCTTTAGCCCCTCATTTTTTCTATCTAGTTTATGAAGTTCTTTGTTAACTCTATTATTTGTGAAATATCTTCCCCTAATTTGAACAAAAACTCCATTTTTAATACAAAACTCTTCAAATAGTGGGTCTTCTAAAAGAGAGATAATCAAATTTTTAATTGTTTCTAGTTCTTTTGAATTTCTTTTCTTTGAATTGTCAAGAGAAAGAGCAAAAAAAGAAGTAGTTTTAATATTTTTTCTAACTTGCCATTGTATAATCTCAAAAAACTTGAGCATTCCTTTTTCATAACCTTTAGAATAGTCCAAATTATTTTTTTTTGAAAATCTTCTATTCCCATCCATAATAAATCCAACATGGTGTAACATCTAAAATTATCTAATAAGAAAATTTTATAAAACTTATGTTTACAGTTACAATAAATAAATAATATTCAAATAATTTACTCACAATCATATACAGATTTAATTAGATTTAATTTTTCTAAATTTTTTAATACTTTCAATTATACAGTTCTCTTGCTAATCCTATTCTCAGTTTAATTTTATTTATTTTTAATTGAAGAATGTCAATTAGTAGTAACAAAATTCAACTTAACTCCATATCCTTTAAGAGAAAATCCCAATCTTCCTAAAGATTTATAAAGAAGATTTAATTTTTTTACAATATGATGCAAGAATCATTAGTACCAATTGAAGAATATCTCACAGCAGGAGTTCATATTGGAACAAAATATAAAAATGGCTTCTCAAATGAATTTGTTCATAAAAGTAGACCCGATGGACTAAAAGTAATCGATACTGCTCAAACTGATTTAAAGTTAAAAGCTTTAATTAGAGTTGTATCAAGATATGAGCCTCACGAAGTAGCAATTATGGGGAGAAGAGAAAATGCTAAAAAACCACTTAATATGTTAAAAAGTTTAGTTGGATTTGATGTCTATACTGGGAGATACTTACCAGGAATGATGTCAAATGCAGAACTTGACACATATAAGGAGTACAAATTAGTTATTGTATGTGACCCATTAACAGATAAAAATATTTTGGAAGAAGCTTTTTCATTAGGAGTTATGACTGCTGGATTTTGTGATACAAACAATAAAACAAATAAGCTTGATTTAGTGATACCTATTAATAACAAAGGTAAAAAGTCATTAGGACTAGGTCTAATGCTTCTTGCAAAACATTATTTAATAAATCGTAAAATTATTAAACAGAGCGAATTTACTTACACATTAGATGATTTCTCAGATGAGTAATTATTAAAAAATTTTTTTAAATAGGGGTTGTAGTGTAGCATGGCCTATCATCGGGCGTTTGGGACGCCTGGACCGCGGTTCAAATCCGCGCAACCCCGTATTCTTAATATAACGTACTATCTCATTATATGAATTATAGAAATTGTATTTAAAAATTTAATAGTTGTTTAATTAAT
>JBLKOJ010000039.1:0-14458 GCA_047602745.1 Candidatus Woesearchaeota archaeon
AATGATGAAATGAAAAACTCTAAATTGACATCATTTTTCTAACCCCGATTAACGGGGTCTTCTTAATTCTTAATAAGAGTTTTATTTATAAAAAGTAACAAAAATTCTTAAATTTTAAAAATTACACTTAACTATGAAAACTAGTATTGGATATACATTTGGAAGTAATCTAACTCAAAAAATACCAATACCTCAAAAAGTATTTTATCTTCAACTTCAATTTGGAGGTATAAATAAAGAAATCACTCCTACTTATTTCTGGTTAACTGGATTTAGAAATTATACCAATAAAGGATTTAAATTTATAAAAATAGAAGATGTGCACCATTTTAGTGAGGCATCCCAATTTGGGGCTAATATGAGACAAATTAAAGGAGGAGGAATCAGAGCATTTCAAGAAAATTTAAATCAAATTATTCAACTCATTAAAGTTCATTTAATGCCATTATTAAAAGAAGTAAAACAAGCACATATGTATAAAGTATGGTTTGATAGGATATTAGATAATGATCAACTCCTCTTTGAAACTATACAGAAACCACAAAGTAAAGAAAAAAATGAGTTAGAAAAAAAATATAGAAATGAGAGAAACGAAGCAATTAATCATTTAAAAGATAAATGGGTAAGTGAGGTTGATGGGGGAAAATTATGGCAAATTTCAAGATCTTCACAAGAACAAGGACTTGATATGACACTTCTTCCACAACTATTTTTTGGAACATATTTAGATGACCCCTTTGAGAGAAAACAGACTCTTAAAGAACAACTAGATAATAGTACATATCAAGTTGATATCACTCGCGATGCTAAAATACAAGTTGCAAGATTTCAATATAGATTTTATACCTGGCTTCCAACTGCTATTAAAGACACTCAAACTACTTTTAATATTAAACTTGCTTCACTTAGACAATTTTACGCCCAAATTGAGATGCATATGCAATTTATGAAACCATTACTTCAAGAAATTATTAAAAAAAATGAAAGTATTCACTATGATAATTTTTTCTCAGGATATGGAGATGAAAATCCTAATATGGTAAAATTATTTGATACTTCTTTAACAGTATTTAGAATAATTGGACCCCAACAATTCGTAAATCAGTTTAAACTAAAAGATTTAGAGCCTACTAAATATGGACTTTATGTCCCTAAAAATGCCCTATTAGGAAAAAATAAAGACAGTGATCCAAACTATGTAATAATTGGAAGTGAGGTAGATAAAGACTCTGGAAACGTTAAATACTATGAAGTTAAAGAATTTAAAGGAAGTAGAGAAGATTTAGAACTTTTATCTCGATTTGATTATAATAAATTACCAACTAAGAAAATTTCATATGAATATTTTAAACCCTTTGCAACTCCTGAACTTGTATTTCAACAAGAAAGAAGAATGGAAATTATTCAAACGCCTCAAGGAATTCAACAAGCACCTTTTATGATAAATGAAGTTAATCACCATGGTTATGTCTGGAATTTTGTGGAAATTGCCGCATATAGGCAAAAAATACGTTCTCAAGATTTACAAATTTTAGAGAGTTTTATTCAAGAGCTTAGTGCAATTAAGGACGAACTTCTCTTATATTTAAATTATCAAGAAGGTGACCCTATAGAGGAGTTTGGAATTAATTTTTCAAACTATGGTTCAAATAAACAAAAAAATTTTAATATTTCTAAAAATGAGAAAAAAAATGAAAAAAATACAGCAGAAATATTTTTGGGTTGGATTCCAATTATTAGTGATATTATCTCAAGTTCACCAAGTTCTAATGATCTAAATGTAATATCAGCTGATAAATCAACTTTAAATAAATATAATGATGCTAAGACTAAAGCAGAAAATGCAGTGATTGAAGAAGTGTGGAAAGCATACAATGTTTACAAAAAGGTGAATGGATTTATTGCTTATTAATATATAATTTAATAAATAAACATTAAAATGAAATTCAAAAAAATACTTAAAAAAAATACTCCTAATAATAATAATAAAGCATTTCTTCCAAGTCCGATAGATGTACTCTCTATGGTTCTTTTAGGCCTTGTACTAGTTATTTCATATTTTTACTTTACTTCTAACTTTTCACTAACTGAAGACTCATTTAATATGCAACTCAGTGATGCTGAACTTTTTAGAACAAGTTCAAATATCATCAATCTAGCATATGATACACAATTATGGACTCAAACTAGTAGTAGAAAATGGGCAATTCCAGAACAATGCAGAGGTTTAATTATTCAAGATATTGAAGAAGTTTATTTTTTAGAAAAACATTGTAGTAATTCAAACAACTTGTATCAATTAGTTGAAAATGAAGCTAAAGCTCAACTTAGAGGAGAATTTAGAGAAGATGCTTATCTTCAGAGGTATCAATCAACAATCAGAAAAAGACTAGGACAGTGTTATGAGTTTTCTACAGTTTCTAGTGATATAGAAATTCAGGGATACTTAAACATGGGTAGTAGTGTTATTCCAATTCCTAGAAGTAGTTCGATACTATCTAGAGACATTTTTTCACACTTAACAGTGTGTTCCCAAAGAGTAGAAGAAATGCCAATTATGCCCTGACAATATAGATAAAAATGAAAGAATTAAAAATTTATTATATAGCTCAAAAAAAAGCTTTACTAGGATTTAAATGGCCTTTGTTATTTATATTTACTTTAATTGGAACTAGTTTTATAATTATAGCATTATTTAATGACCAAATTGATAGAAATGATAATTTTTATTTAGATGCTTTAAGAATTAATAATGAGTTTTTAATGGAACAAAAAGAATTGAGACTTCTCCTTTTAAAATTAAATTCAGATTCTCAAAATGAAATAATGAGTGAAATTGGAAATAATTTTTTTGAAACTACAAGTTCTCAAATTAAAACACGCTATACTGAAAAAATGAATTCAAAAGTTGAGAGTCATTTTAGAAGATGGTTTGGGAGAGGAGTTGAGCATTATGTGGAGGATTCTATTGTATATGTTCCTAAAAAAATTTCAAGACCTTCAATAACAATTACAAAAAACATCTCTTCTCCTTTGTTTCATTATAAAGAGCCATTTCTAGAACAAGTTCAAATGCTACAATCATTTCAAGCTATAATTGAATCAACTCAATCTCAAATTAATGAATGTTATGATGGTAGTTATAATCAAAATATTTGTTTAAAAAAAATTGAATTTGAAATTTCAAATCAAAATGAATTTATTATCTGTGAGCAAACTACTCAAAGAACTATTCCAGCTCTTGAATGTTTTTTTAATAAAGCACCTTTTACAACACATACTTTTAATATTCCAAGATTAGTAAGACAAGAAAGTAGAACTAATGGAATTAATATTCCTCCAAAAGTATTATTTAGAGAAAACAATAAACTTAAAATTAATACTTCAGTTTTATTTACAAATGTTGAGCAGATGGAGAGTTATTATGTATTTTTAATTCCAAATTCTAACTACAATATTGAATCTGCTGTTAATTCTTTTGAGAATAGAATTATTCAACAAACTCAAAATAGGAATAGACTTTCCTTAATTACTAATGAACTTTTACTTGAAACATTTGAAGATGAAATAATATTAAAAAATGTAGATAAACAAATATATAGAATTGAAATTGAAAGAATTCCTGTAATTTATATAAAAACTTTAAAAAATTATTTACAGTTTGATATTGACGAACTACCTGAAGTAGCTATATCTGAAATTATAGAATTTACAAATCACCCTCTAAGTGAACCTCATTCTATATTTATTACTCAAAATAGATTTAATCAAGATAGTTCTTCCATGTTTGAAAGAGGGACCATTATTCAAACTCCGTCTCAACTTACTCAAAACCCTCATGAAAGATAATTTAGTAACTCATCAATATTAAATCAATAACTATTTAAATTATATTATACTGATTTAATGTATATGGGAGATTTTTCAGCACTTAATAAATATGTAGGGGAAATAGATGAAAATATCATTCTCTCAAAAAATGAGGAAATTCTCCTTCTTAAAAATTTAGAAATATTATCTGAGCATCAAATTGAATTTTCATATCTCAATGAAGATATTTGTGAACTCATTTTATCAATTCCCTTAACTCCCAACTCCTCTCTTGTTTCTAAATTTAGGGAAATTAATTTTCAAGATTTAATTGAAATGAGTAAAGATATTTCAACACCTCGTAAATTAAAAATTTATAATGAATTTGTTGATTTTATTTTTTCTGAATTTAATATAAAAAGAAAAGAAAGATATTCTATTGAAGACGAATCACTTGAAAATTCACTACCAATTCACAAAAAAATTGATAATAATAATAATGACTCTTTAAATTTTGACTCCTTAATATTTACTAAATTAGATAGATTTGATTATGAAGAAGATTTAGCATATAAACTTCAAAAGTATCAAGTTAGTTGTGATTATAACTATACTAAATCACCAACTAAGATTGGAGTTAAAAATTTTATTCTCTATTTTAATCAACGACTCCAATATTTTACTCAATTACTCTCTTCTAGAATCACACTTGATAATGTTGTGCGAATAAATCAACTCAAAGAGTTATATGAAACAAATACTCAAGTTTCATTAATTGGACTTGTTAGTGATTTTCAAGTAACTAAAAATGGTCATCATATTGTAACTTTAGAAGATAAAAGTGGGCAAATTAAATGTTTTGTAAATAAAGATAATCAAGAACTAATTGAAAAGATTAAAATATTGTGTCTTGATGAAGGAATTGGAATTTTAGGAAAAGTTGGAAAAGGAATTATCTGGACCGAAGATATCATTATTCCCTCACCTCCAAATAGTAAAGAGCTTAAAAAAATTCAAAATGAAGAAGAGAGTTATATTGTATGTACTTCAGACTTACACATGGGAGCTCACGTTTTTCAAGATGAAGCTTTTTCTAAATTTTTAGATTTTTTAAACTCCAACACTCAAAATGAAAAGCTCAATGAAATAGCTAAAAAAATTAAATATCTATTTATTCCAGGGGATTTAATTGAAGGAATTGGAATTTATCCTGGACAAGGTGAAGATGCTAGAATTTTATCAACTGAAAAACAATATCACGAAGTAGCAAGATGGCTTAGTCAAGTTCCAAAACATATTGCAATGATCATAATTCCTGGAAACCATGATACTGATAGACTCTCAGAACCTCAACCTCCAATTCCTTATGATAAAGCATATGCAGTATACAATTTAGAAAATGCGTTAATATTTTCAAATCCTTCTCAAGTTACTATATTTAATCAAGATTCATCAGGTGGACTTACAGCGTATTCTTACCATGGTGGAAGTTACTTTTATTATGCTAGTGAAATTCAATCTCTACGTGAAAAAGGAGGAGCAAAAGTACCCGAAGAAGTTGTAAAATTTTTACTTGAAAAAAGACATATTGCTCCCTCTCATGGTTCAACTCTTTATATTCCTGATACTCAAGAAGACCCCCTTATCATTAAAAGAATGCCAGATTTATTTTTAACAGGACACACACACAAACTCTCAATAGCCAATTATAAAGGATGCACCATTATAAGTGGGGGTTGTTGGGTTGAAATGAGTGATTATCAAGAAAAAATGGGTATGTTTCCAGACATTGGGAAATGCATCTTAGTTAATGCTAAAACTAGAAAACCTAAACTCATTAATTTTTATACTGAAGAACATAAAAAAAATAATAATAGTGAAGAATAAATTAATTAGGTGTAAGTTCAATAAAATCATTATTAAAATTAAACTATTATGACTTGATAATTTGAATGTTCATCTTTAAAATATAATCTTGGACAATTCCTAAACAAATTACAAGAAGAAATACTTTGAGAAACTCTAACTTCATCATCTCTTAAGTCCTCTCTTCCTATAAATTTAATTTTTCCTTCACTTGAATCAATTACTATAATGTTTAGATATGATAACTCAAATCTTGCTTGAGTATCTTGTTGTAATTTATTTAATCTTGAAATTAAACAAGAAATATTTTCACCCTTTGAAGAACAAAAATTAATGTGGGAATTAACATATGTACTTACAATCTCGGTTTGGTTATAAGGAGGACTTAGAACTTGTAAAAAAATAATTGTAAATGTTATAATTACAGCCATTACTCCAATTAAAAAAAATAAATCTTCTAAGTCTAACATATACTAAAAAAATTTAAATTATTATCAATTTAAATGTTTTTAGTCTCTAAATAATTTAAATTTTTAAAATTAAATTTCAATATATTTAACTTCTTACTCATGAGTAATACTTAAAATCTATAAATATTTATATTTCTAAAAATTAATAGATGAGAGTTTTAATGTTGAGCTGGGAACTTCCACCTTCTTTTGCAGGTGGAGTAGGTATGGTCTGTGCAGAGATCTGCAAGGAACTCTCCAATTATAAAGATATAGAAATTCAATATGCTATGCCGTATGGAACTAAAGATATTTCAAAATTCACTTCAAATTGTAATGTGCAAGGAGTCCAATTTGAAGAAATCAGTTTTTCAAATATCTATTTTACAAAAATTCCAACTCTTTTAGGTTGCTATCAAACACCTTATGAGTATGAAATTTCATATGAAGAATATCTAAATTCCTCAATTGGAGAATATAAAACTAGTAAAGAAATTTACGGAGAGAACATTCTACAAGAAGTAGAGTTGTATGCAAGAAGAATTGTTAAAAAATTTCAAAATCAATATTTTGATATTATACATGCTCACGACTGGACTACCATGAGAGCTGCTATTGAACTTAAAAAAATAACGGGCGCTCCAATTATATTTCATGTTCATATTACTGAATTTGACAAAACAGGAAATCAAGGAGGACACCCCGAGATTATGAAAATTGAGAAAGAAGGATTTGAACATGCCGATATAATTGTGGCAGTAAGTAATTATGTAAAACAACAGCTCGTTTCTAAATATAATGTCAATCCTGAAAAAATTAGAGTTGTATACAATGCCAAAATTAGTGATTTAGTAAAAAGTAAATCTAAAGGACAATTATTTGAAAATAAAAAAACTGTGCTGTTTATGGGTAGAATGACTCTTCAAAAAGGTCCAGAGTATTTTTTAAGGGCAGCTAAAAAAGTATTAGAATATAGACAAGATGTGATATTTGTTATTGCCGGAGGAGGAGATATGTTACAAAAAGTAATTGAACTCTCTTATGAACTTGGAATTAATCACAATATATTCTTTCATGGAGGGGCTTACACAAGATTTGAGGCAGAGAGATACTACTCAAACTCAGACATTTTTGTTATGCCCTCAGTATCTGAACCTTTTGGAGTTGTACCATATGAAGCAATTGTTAAAGGAACACCTACAATTATCTCTAAGCAAAGTGGGATTTCTGAAGTTTTAAAACATTCCTTTAAAGTAGATTTTTGGGACACTGATGAAATAGCACATAAAATTCTTGCACTATTAGAATATGGCCCTCTTCATAATTATTTATCAAATAATGCCTTTGAAGAAGTAGATTCCCATACTTGGAAAGAATCTGTCGAAAATTTAATTAGTTTATACTCGACAATTAAACGTAAGTAATAAATACGAATTTTTTTAAATTTTAAAGTATATTTAATACTTAATCTTAATAAGAAATAAATTAAATTGTTATAAAATGGCATTTGGTTCAGATTCAACAGCAGCAAATCAAGAATTACTTCAGAAAATTGATACTCATTCTAAAACTCTTGTAAGTATTATTGAACGCCAAAAAAATTTAGAAAGTAAAGTTGAAATTGTTGATGAGAAAGCAGAACTATTAGACCATAATATTGTTAAAGAAATTAGGACTTTGAATCAAGATATAAAACATTTAAGAGATGAAGTGCATGATTTGAAACATAGTATAGAAATATTTCAAGAATTTCAATCTAAAGTGAAAAAACAATTTAAAATTACTGCTGCTCATGATGACGTTCAAAAATTAGAGAGATATATCGATTTGTGGAACCCTATGCAATTTGCAACAAGAGAAGAACTTTTAGATATGAAAGAAAACATAATTAATTTTCTAGCTGATAAAATTGAAAAATTTTTAGAAGATGAAATACATACAAATCATAATTCAACTACACCTAAGATAATCACAAGTGAAAATAAAGATATTAATAATAATGAAATTAAAAAGAAAAATTAATCAAAAATAAATAAAACAAAATTTTTATAGTACTCTTTATTTTTTTTTAAACATTAAAATTGCAATATCTTTTTGTTTTTTATGATTTACAATTGGTTTTGGGTATGATGAATTAAAAAATAACGGTCGTTGATCTACTAAATTGTGAATTGCTCTAGGTTCTAAATCTTGTAACTCGGGGACCCATTTTTTAATATACTCACAATTTTTATCAAATCTCTCCTGCTGAAGCCATGGATTAAATATTCTAAAATATGGCTGAGCATCACATCCCGTTGAAGCTGCCCACTGCCATGAACCATTATTTACACAAGAATCATAATCTGTAAGCTTACTTGCAAAATATGCTTCTCCTAGTAACCAATGAACATGCAAATCTTTTGTTAAAAAACTCGCAACAATCATCCTTACCCTATTGTGCATATACCCTGTTGTATTTAACTCTCTCATCCCAGCATCTATAATTGGAAAACCTGTATTCCCTTCACACCACGCTTTAAAATTCTCATCTTCTTGGTCATTAATCCACTCAATATCATTATATTGATTTTGAAATGCATTGGTAAATACATGAGGATAATATTTTGCAATTATAATATAAAAATCATGCCAATATAATTCTCTAAGTAATTCATCTCCATATGTTTTAAAAGTATCTTTAATTGAATAATAACTCTCTCTTATTGAAATAGTTCCAAATTTATGATGTGCTGAGAGTCTTGTTGTTCCTTTAATACTTGGATAATCTCGTTTTAATTTATAATTAAAATCATCTAGTCCTTTTAAAATTTCAAGAGCCTCACTTCTACCCCCTGTAACTAATAATTGTGGATTTTCTTTGAATTGATTTTTTAAAGATTGTAAGTTTTCTAAAGTATTTTTCTCTAACTTTTTTAGAACTTTTGAATCAATAGAACTTGATTTTACAAGTGCATGAGTGGAATATGATAAGGTTTCTGGAATTTCAAATTTTAAAGCATTTTTATAAAATGGAGTAAATACTGTATATGGTTTTGAATCTGCTGGTTTTAGATAATTTGAAACATCTTCAAACAAAGTATGCTCTACAACTTCTCTATAATGAACTGTTACATTTAAACAATATTGATATATTGACTCTTCTCTTTTAAATGCAGGAGGAGAATAATCTTTACTAATATATAAGGCTTCAAATTTAAAATCTTCCCTTAATAAATGAAGAACCTCATTATATGAATTTCCTCTTAGAACTACTAGAAAAGAATTTTTTTCAATAAGTTGCTGTTGTAAGTCTAAAAGTGAGTTATACATAAATTCAAGTGCATGAGTGTTTACAGGAAATTTGCCTTTAGTATTTTTTAATTGAGATTCATACAAAATAAAATTATGCATCACTTCGCTACATTCATCATATGCTTTTTTTACCGTTCTATTATCATATATTCTCAAATCTCTTGTATGAATAACAACTCCTTTTTCATATTTTTTAGACATATCTAACATTAACTAATTAAAATTTTTAAACATATGCAATCACTACTAACAATTATTTTAGTTTTAATCAGCATATTGTAATATTTTATTGACTTCATACTCCATATTCACTATTTTCACAACAGTATACTCCCCTAATTCTTCGTGAAATTGAACAATATACATTCCACTAATTTGTAAATCATACCATTTCTCTAACATATATTTATACATATTGAGTTGCAAGGCATATTTCCAATAATTAGTATTTGCTAAATGTTCAAGAGGATAGAGAGCATTTTCTTGACTTGTTTCTTTAATTTCTTTAACTCTCTTCCAATCAAAGAGATATATTTCATCTAAATTCACATCTCTTGCTATACAATCAATAGTTCCTGCAATACTTAATTCTTCATCAAATACTCTATACTCCAATTCAATCATTTCAAGGTGAGAAAAATCTTTTCTAAAGTTTCTATATTGCTTAAATTCTTTTAAGCCTGAAATAGAATAGGGAACAATATGAGTTTTTTCAAACTCTTCAATTGCTTTGTGAAGTTGAGTTCCTCTATCTCTTGCTTCATCGCCTAAACTCTTCCAATAGTAAGTTATTTCTTCTTTAGCCATTCCAAAATATTTTGAATTTTCATTAGACTGCCAATATGAATACCATTTCTCAATAACCCGCTCAGAATCAAACTCTTTAAAAAATTGACTAATAAACTCTGTGACTGAATAATTTACTTTTTTTAAATCAATAAAATAGGTGTGATTCTCTTCATCAAATGTTATTCTTTGATCTCTTAGGGTATTCATTTTTAATTAAAAAAATTCTTGGCAAATATTATTTATTTTTTTTAGTTTTATATTTGCTTTTCTCATATTTTTTACCTTTATGCAATTTTTTTAGATTATTTTTAGATAACTCAATTCCTCTCTCTTCTTCTTTCTCCTCTTCTTTAAAGTTCAAGTGTTTACCATCTAATATTATTAATCTATAAAGCATATATCCAGTCACAATAATTAATACCAATGATAACCACTGTCCTACTGGAAAATTTAAAAATAAGGTCGTTGGTTCTCGCATAAAATCTAAGAAGAATCGAGTTATTGAATATAAGAAAATTGTCAAATATGTTAAAACACCTTCTCTTGATGTTCTAAACATTTTAATATATAAAATTACGTGAAAAATAATAAGAGATGAAAATCCAGCAAAGAGTTGATAGGGAAATCGATTTAAATTATCTACTTCACTAAACACTACCCCAAACATTGAATTAGTTGGAATTCCAGGTAATTCTTGATTAATAAAATTACCCAACCTTCCAAATGCCATAGCTAGAATTGCAGGGAGCATAAAAAAATCAGTAATTTTATACAATGTTAAATTATATTTCCTACTTACTATATAACAACCAACTACAAACCCAATTAGTCCTCCATGAATACTCATTCCTCCGTCCATAACACGCAAAATATCAAGAGGATTTTGAAGATAATATGAAGGAGAGTATACAAGTGTATAAAATAATCTCCCTCCTAAAAGTGAAGAGAGAGCCATTATAATAAATGCAGTATCTTTATTATCTTCAGTCATTAAAGAAGAATTAAAATACTTTTGAAAATACAAATATGCAAGTAAAAACCCTACAGCATACATAATTCCATACCAAAATACATCTATTCCAAAAATTGTAAAAGCAATACCTGAACTCATTACATTTGTTAAAATGTTCAATTTTAAAAAGTATTGTACTCAGGAAATATAATGAATTGAACAAAAAAAATTAGTATAAGGAATTATAACTCTCTTCTATAATTGAAATAAGAGTTTTAGAATTTTGTTGCATTACTTGGATATATTCTTCCACTCTTTTCTCATCTAGTTCAAAATGTTTACTCTTCAAATATGTTTGAGAATTTGCAAGCATCCACGAAATAAAAGGAGCTAATTTAATACTTGTATTCTCTTCAATTTTTTGAGAAAATACTTCAAGAGTTGAGAGTAACAATTCTTCTTGTTGAACTTCATCAATACATCTAATTCCTTCTCCCCCTAATACATTTTTTATAATCTCTTTTAATGTACAAAGAATCATTTTCTCAGGCTGAAGTTGATATTCAATAATTAAAGGAGTTGGCACTGAATTAAATAATTCTGCTCTAATTACAAATAATCCTTGATTCTCTGGGAACTCAAGCCCAACAATTGTTTGAAAAAACTCTTTCAAACTTGAAATTTTATCAATCATCTGTTCAAATCTATCTTTATCTGTTAAAAGAGAAGTGTAATTTGAAACTTTTTCTTGCTCACTCATTTGAGAGTTTAATACTTCATTTAATTCATAAGGATACTGAATTGAGAAATTAATGTGTGAAACAGCTCTATTGTCATTCATATTATTGTCTTGATTACTCATTTCTATTATAACAATAGTCACTTAATTTATTAATATTTCCTATACTATTCAATCAAATCTAAAATGTTATTTTAATATAGTGAAGTAGAAGATTTAAATAAATTCAAGTTTTCAAACATTACATGAAGAAAAATTTTTTCTCAATGTTAGTTTTAATTATAATATTTACAGGATTATTTTTTAGTTCATTTAGTTTCTTTTCCAATGATTATACACTTATAATTGACGAGTTCTATGTATTTAATGATGCTTTAACACAAAGTGAAATTGAAGAATTATATCGAGGAGGACTTAGAGTAAGAGAAGTTCAAGTAAATAATGTAGAACTAAATATTTCATCTCAAAGTGCAACAATAGATATTACTAATCAATATATTTCAAACAGTGGTGGGGATGTTGAATATGAAGTTTATTACAGTCCTAGATAGACTAAATGAGTAATTAGATTATTTAAATTATTTCTTATTTTGATACTTCTTTCTAATTCTATTTTCATACAGATTAAATGCTAGTATTTGTAAAATATATGCCGGAAGTACCATTACTACAAATGTGAGTATGAAAAAATAATACGAATATAGAGGAGGAGTGAAGTTTTCAAGTCCACAGATTTCCTCAACACAATTAATATTAAGGGAGGGAGTCGTAAAGATTAAAGTTATAATTTGAAGTAATAAAACATATACTAAACTTACATATAACGATTTTTTATTAGGTCTTATTGAAATAGTAAATACTAATGCCAATAGAGAAGAAAATACATGAATAATTAAAATTGATATCATCTGAGCAATACTTTCTAACTCAAAAAAATATTGAGTAAATCCAAATAATTGAAATGAAAAAATAGCATATAAACTCAAATCTAAAATCCAAAGTATTTGTGGAATTAAACCAACTCCTATTAATCCTTTTACTACTTGATATTGTTTAAAGAAGAATGCTATTGAAAATAAAATAGGAATATGATTACAATACCAATAATAAAAAACCAAAGATTCAGAACCCATATTTACGATATAGATAAATAACTGTAAAAAAAGAAATATACATCCTATTATAAAATGAAAATATTGAGTATAAAAAGAAGAGAGTGTTTTAATCATATATGTATTATGAGAACTAACTTATTAAACTTTTCTCAATTATAATAAATTACAGATGTTTTAATTGATAAAAATATTAATACATACAAATGAAATTACAAACATTTAAATATTTTAAGACTAAAATTATATTATGGGTGTTGCAATAAAAGACATTTTAACATATCACGAAATTGATATCTCTCAGCTTTCTAATAAAAAAATCGCAATTGATTCATTTAATTTAATTTTTTCATTCCTCTCCTCAATTAGACAAAATGATGGACAAGCTCTTGTAGATTCTAAAGGAAGAGTTACTTCTCACTTAAAGGGGCTTTTTTCTCGATGTATTTATTTTAAAAAACACAATATTACTCCTATATTTATTTTTGATGGAGAATCTCCAAAACTCAAAGAAAAAGAAAAGGAGATGAGAAGAGAGAGAAGAACAATTGCACAAGAGAAATATAAAGAAGCTAAAGATCTTGGACTTTTAGAAGATAGTAAAAAATATGCTCAAGCTACTTCTGAGCTGACTTCTGAGATGATTGAACAGAGTAAAGAATTAATTTTGAAATTTGGATTCTCATATATTCAAGCCCCTAGTGAAGCAGAGGCTCAAGGAGCCAGACTTGTTCTTGATAAAAAAGTATACGCACTTGCATCACAGGATTTTGACTCTCTTTTGTTTAATTCTCCGTATTTAATTAGAAATTTTTCAATTACAAGTAAAAGAAAGGTTGCAGGAACTTCAACATATAAAGATACGAGTATTGAATTTTACTCACTTGAAGAAAATCTCAAATCTTTAAATCTTTCAAGAGATGAACTTATATATGTTGCAATATTGTGTGGAACTGATTTTAATCCTGGAGGAATTAAGGGAATTGGTCCAAAAAAAGCTCTAAAAATTGTAAAAGAGTATAGAGATAAACCTGAAGAAATATTTAAAATTTTAAGGTGGCATGATTATTTCTCCTATACATGGATTGAAGTATTTAATACAATTAAAAAAATGTCAGTTGCAGATGAGCCACAAGAAATTAAAGAAGAATTTAACAAAGAGAAAATAACTTCAATGCTTAAAGAGTTTGATTTTGATGAAGAATCACTTAATAAACAATTACAATCAATTATTCCTAAAAATAAAGGACTCAATCAATTTTTTTAAATTTATAGTTTTTAAAGATAAGTTTATATATAATAATATCATATAAGGACTATGGAGTTGAGTTTATTTTTATTTATATTAGGAATTTTAATGTTCATAGAAGGAATTATTTTATTTTTATTTTCTTCAAAAGTAAATACTTTATTAGGTTCTTTTTTTAAAAATCAGAAAATATTAGAA
>JBLKOJ010000003.1:0-72333 GCA_047602745.1 Candidatus Woesearchaeota archaeon
AAATCACTACTAAAATTCACACTCGTCTTAATAGGTCCAAAAATTTTATGAACTACAAAAACAGACCCCACTCCAACACATGAAACATCTTCTATGTACATGTCTCGAAGAATTGGTTCTAGTTTTGAGTATCCCAGTCTATTTTTAATCAAATGAAATTGAATCATTTCATACTGAGTTTTAGTTAGCTTAATTTTGTGTTTCATTAAAGAAAAAACTGAATCTTTCTCTTGAGATTCTGAAACTTCAGTAACTTCATTATATAGAGAAATTAAAATATCTCTTAACTCATCTAATGTTTTTGGAACTTCAGCAGTGTGTGCTACATCAATAATTCTATCTAAAACTGTTTCGTAAAGGTCTTCTTCTTCAGGACTCATCTCTGGCATTATTGCTTGAGCAACTACTTCACCCTCTTCATTTTTATGAATATGTGTAAATAGTGGGTCTCCTATAGGATAAATAATATTTGGATTTTCAACTCCTCGCAAAGACCTGTCTAATTGAACTCTAAATTCAGGAACTCCTCCAACTAAAGAATATTTTTGAACATAATCCCTTAAGTGACTAAATTTTTGAATTGCTTCATCAAAACTTTGAGTTTTAGAAAAATGTTGCCTATCTACCATATTAATTTTTATAAGCTTACTATTAAAAATATATAGTATTACTCTTTAGAAGGTAAGTATTATACTTCAAATTTGAAAATAAACCAATAATTTAATGTATTACTCCTACCTAAATTAAATCAATATTGTTAATCAAAAAACTCGGGCATTCTAAAATTTCTTTGAAGAGTAAATGAGTGCTCATATTTCATTGATGTTTCAAAAACAAAATTAGTGTCATCATCATTATATCTTTGAACAATACTTTGTGGAATTTCACAAATTACATTTAATTTCGAATCTCTTTGAGTAAGAGTATTTGTTATAACATAATCATCTAGAAATTGCCCACTTTCTCTAACATATGAACAATCTAAATTATATTGTCCAAATCGAGTTTGAATATTACTAAATATAATTTGAGAATCAGACCCAACTTGAGCTTGAATTTCATACTGTAATATTGTGCCTCTATTAGAAGTCCTTACAGTAAAACTAGACAGTGTAAAAGGTCCTTTTTTTTGAAGCAATGAATTTCTAATTGAGTTTCTATCAAAATTAACAAGCATATTAGAATCATACTCAAACTCTTCTTCATAATTTATATCTATGAATACTGAAATATCTTGTGCCAAAAATGGCGCTCTATTAGAAATATGAACATCATCAATTGACAAAGAAAATTCTCCTGAAAATGGAAAATTCTCACTAATAAAAATACTCCCTCTTCCCTGGAAAATTGAGTCATAAAAACTATTAACTGAATCTGGACTAAATATTGTCGAATATTCAATATTGCTATCAGCAGGAATAGTTCTAAGTCTAATATTATCCGGCCTAATTTCAATAGGTTCAAAATTTCTATTTGTTAGTGTTAAGGAAAAAAAGATACTTTGTGTTTGAAGTAGATTTCTCGTATCTATTGAGCTAAGTTTTACTTCCAACCCATCTCCAATATTATCATCTCCTCTAGGACCAACTGGAGAATTACTCCCTCCTAAAAATCCCCCTCCTGCAGAGCATCCAGTAGTTATAGTAGTTAAGATTATAAGTAATAATATCAATGTAATTTTATTCATCTAATTTATTTTAAATTGTTAAAATTTATATAGTTTCGTATTTACTTTAATGTATAAGTGATTTCTAAATTCAATAAGAACATGTATAATGACCAGTTGAAACTAAAAATAAAATTACTTCATAAGAATTGTTTTAAAAATTTTATTATAATCAAGATATTTTTAAAATAATATATTCAATGAATATTTTTTCTAAAAAGAATCGATATTTTTGAAAAATTTACGAAAAAGGCTCAAAAAACATGTAGAATTAATTTAAAAATTGTTTGAAATCCTCTCTCTGTGCTGCTTCGACTTCGATTCTCTCTCCTTTCCACTCAAATGCAATTTTAGAGGAGTGTAATAGTTGCCTTGAAACAATTGATGAAAATTTTTCATTTACTCGCTCATTGATATACATACTATCCCCAATAACTGGATGCCCCAAATGATGAAGAGTCACTCTAATTTGATGCATAAAACCTGTAATTAATTCAATTTCTACTAAACTTATGTCTTCTTCTTCAAATTCAAATTCTTTAATAACTTTATATTTAAGTTGTGTTTTTTTCCCTCTTTTTTCATCAGTTACAATAACTTTTGGGAGTTTGCCTTCTTCATTTCTTGATAAATATAATTCAACAAAATCTTCTTTTGTATCAAATATTCCGGTGCATAGAGCATGATACGTTTTTGTAATTGCACCTTTTTGAAATAAACTATTAAGCTCTCGAATATTTGAATTTCCATTTCCAATAAGTAAACATCCGCTTGTATCTTTATCAAGTCTATGGACATGATGGAGTTTTTTAAATATTGAATGTTTAGATTCTAAATACCGTAAATGCTTTGATAAAGAAAGTGCATTATCATATGCTCCTTGTACAATAACTCTTGGCGTTTTATTTAAAATAATAAAATCTTTATGAGTGTAAATAGTTTCAATACCTAAATTTTTCTCTTCAATATCTCCTTGCTCTAAATTCTTTTGAGGAAAATCCTCTCGAAGTGTAATAGAACTACTCCACACCGCAATTATGTCCCCTTCTTGAAGAATAGAATCCTCTTTAATTTTTTTACCATTTAAAGTAATTCGCTTGCTAGTAATTGCTTTGATTAATTGATTATAATTCACATTTAGTGTTTTTTTTAAAAAATTTTTAGGTTTCACACCCGAAAACTCTTTTGTAATTGTAATTTCAAATTGTTTCATTTTTTCACGACGAGTCCTGAATATTCAATTAAAATTTTTCCAAAGTCTGTTACATAATTTTTATCATCTAAAATTCCTTGCTCCTTACACCATTTGAGTACTGCATAAATGTACTTTCTGTGTTTTTCTCCCGAGTGCATATATTTGTTAGTTGCAATCTTCCCATTAAAATGACTATCCTTAGTTCCTTCATAAAACCCCTTTAATACATCAAATTTCTCTTTTGAAATTGCAAACTCTGAATTTGGAAATTTAACAATAGAAGTATCATAGCGTAGAAATGTTATCTTCTCAATATGTTTATACATCAATCTTGCAATAATAGTTAAAATATGTCCTAGTTCTTTGTATCCTTGTGAAAGTTCAATATGAAATTTTGCTTTAGGATGTTTTTTAATAATTAATTGAAATAAATCTAATAGTAATTTACTTTTATGATAAATACTTAAATCACTTTTTATAACACACTTTTCAATAAGTGTAAAGTTTGTATCCGCATAAAGTAAATCAAATACATTTTCCTGGTCCACAGCTTGATTTTTATATTTTTTGCCAGATTGTTTTGTCTCTTCAATAATTCCAACCACTCCTTCATATTTTTTATCTCCAATAGGAGTCTTAGCACTATATCCACTTCCAATTGCTGTTACGTAAATTAACATACTACAAGAATTGAGTTGTATCTTTTAAATATTTGTTTTCTACTATTTTTTGTAGAACTTTTTAAATTTTCTATTCTGCTTAGAGTTTTTCTTTATAAATATCAATATCAATATATAATGTACTAGTTGAAAAATGGCAAGTGCAACATTAAACAATTTTGACAACAATAGTAATACCAGTAATAGTGACTCATCAAATGAGAAAAAAGGAAACGCTCCTGTTGATTATATTACAGTGAGAGGATGTCATATTGCAGTATGGCAACATGAAACTCCTGAAGGAAGAGAATACCATCAAATCAGTGTAAGTAGATTGTACACTGATAAAGATGGGAATACTAAAAATGGCCAATCATTTTCAGTGAGTGATATTCCAAATTTAATTCTTGCTTTGCAGGAGACATATAAGAAAGAAGTTTTAAAGAATTAATCTTTTTTAATTTTTAGTTTTAATTTTACTTAATAAAATAGAAAGTAATATAAATCAATAAATTCTGTAAAGCTCATAATGTTGGATTTTGAAACATATAGTTCGCAAGGAAAAACTCAACCCTTACATTTAAATCCTGACATGTGCTATACACTTGTTGAAGTCGGGGTGAGACCAACTGGAAAATCTGAGCAAGTCAATCTTAAAGCAAGTTTGATAGAAAGTTTAGGTTGTAATTTAACAAAAGGTGTTTTTTATTTTAATTCTCGTTCTAGTTCTCCTCCAAATCATGGTAAAGTTGATTTTAAATCTAAATTTAAAGAGATTCCTACTTCCATGTTAGAAAAATCTAAATTAAATAAATTGATTCCAAAAAAATTTAGAAGATTTCCCGAATTAGAAGAAAGAATTCAAAATTTAGATTCACAGTGGATTTACGATTTTATCACGAGAGGAAATAAATTTACAGATTTCAAGGGTAGAGACCAATTAAGAGGGCTTTTAGGAGAAGCTTTTGTATTACAACAAATTCAGAATCTCCCTTACGATTTATTATCCAACGTTAATATAATTCCAAAAAGTAGTAGAGGTTTTCCAGTGGGTTATTCAACTGAAATAGATGCTCTTATTGAGCATGAGCAAAATAGACAATTTGCAATTTTAAAATATTTTTCAAGACAAAAACATTTAGATACAAGAGTTTATTCAAATTAAAAATTCCTAAAAATATATAAATGCACCTCTTCTTACTTATATAGGAAATGGTATATGTATACACAACATTAAATGAACTTAATAAATACTCAAAAAAAGAATTAACAGTCGATGAAATTTCTCATTGCCTAATTGATATGGGAATGGATTTAAAAGGAGTAAGTGAAGATGAAAACCCAGAGCTTAAAATTGAAATTACGGCTGAAAAATTTGATATGACCTCAAGTATTGGTATTAGTCGAGCTATTAATTCATATTTAGAATTACAAGAACCAATTATTGAAATTCCAATAACAAAAGGAAAAGAAAAAGTAATTGTAGACAAATCTGTTCAAGAAGTGAGACCAAAAACAGTTGCAGCAATTGTGAGGAACTTAGAACTTGATGAAGAAAAGTTACAGATGATTATTGATATTCAAGAAAAAATTCATGAAAGTTTTGGAAGACATAGAAAAAAAGCAGCAATTGGGGTGTATCCTATTGACAATATTACATTCCCAATTCATTTTAGAGCAAAAAAACCACAAGATATTTCATTTCAACCCCTAGAAAGTAAGATTGAGATGAGAGCAGATAAAATGATTAAAAATCATCCAACTTGTAAAAAATATGCTCATCTTCTTCAAGGAGCAAATGTATATCCAATTTTTACAGATAATAATGATAATATTTTATCGCTTCCTCCTCTTATTAATTCTCACGACACAGGAAGAGTTGAAGCACACCACAGAGATGTATTTATTGAGGTGAGTGGACATAATGAACATCACCTTCATAATGTACTTGTAACATTAGTAAGTGCAATTCAAGTAATGGGGGGTGAAATTGAGAGTATGCAAGTTGAGTATGTTCATGAAAATAACTATGTGTATGAATTAAATTTAAATCCAAAAGTTAAGGTACTGACAAGAGATTATATTTCATCATTAGTAGGAGTTGAGTTTACAAATAAAGAGATTATTAAACTTGGAAAAAAAATGATGTATCAAGTACGAGAACTTAATAAAAATGAATTAGAATTTACAATTCCATGTTATAAATTAGATATTTTTTCTGCGTGTGATATTGCAGATGATATCGCAAGAGCGTATGGATATAATAATATTGAGAATGTAACTCCACAAATTCCAATGGTTGGAGAAGAAATTAATTTTTCAAGACTAAGAAGAGAAATTAGACAAATTTGTGCCAATCAAGGAAATTTAGAATTATATACCTATATGCTAACTTCAACTCAAAATCAATTTAGTAAAATGGGTAAGAATGTAGAAACTCAAAAATTTATTAAAATTAAAGATGCTGCTGAAGAAGGAATTAATATGATGAGAACAAAACTTATCCCTGAGATACTATATTCTTTACATTTAAATAGAAAAGTGAAATATCCTCAAAAAGTATTTGAAGTGGGAATGACAATTCAAAGAGATAAAAGTCAAGACACAAAAGCAAGAAATCAGTGGCATTTAGCAAATGTGCTAGCAGGGCCTCAAATTTCATATACTCAAATTAAAGAAATGGCCGATTCATTATTTAAACTATTAGGAATATACGAAGAAATTGAATACAAAGAGACTACAGAAAAGAGTTTTATTGAAGGAAGATGTGCTCAGATACTGTATAAAGATAGAAAATTGGGACTAATAGGGGAAATTCATCCTCAAATACTGCATAATTTTGGATTACTAGTTCCAGTAAGTGCGTATGAATTAAATTTAGAGTTTTTAAGAAAATTAGATTAGAAAAAAGACAACTTAAAAAAGTGAATTTGAATTCTTTTAATTTATCTTTTAAATCTTGATTTATCGATGTTTAAATGAACTTTCATTCTTGTATCTTCACTTACCTCTAGACTTAACATTTCAAATATTTTATTAATTTTATCCTCCATGACACTCATTCTACTATCTAAAAGTGTAAGTTTTTTATCTAAAGTTTCAAGTTGTAAATTTGATAAAGAACTATCTTGATTACTAGAAGTATTAGCCACATTCATTGAATTAGTTGAACTCATTGCAGTATCAAAAGATGTTGGATTTTGAAGAGAAAATGAAGAAGAATCTTGAGATGGAAATTGTTGTTGATTAAAAGGTTGGTCATTTGCAAGTTGTGCATTATCTTGAAAATCAGTTGATGCAGGAAATGCACTTGAATTCATTTCAGGGAGAGGAGGTTGTTGATTCATAGAAGTATTAGTAGATTCAGGAAATCTATTTGAATTAAAATTAGTATCAAGATTGTCAAAAGATGAACTTGTAGAATTCTGGTTAGAAGAAAAATTAATATTAGAATTATTCATGTTTGATTTAGAATTAGACATTGGAGGTAATGTCATTTCATCAAGTTGATAATTTTGTTCTTTTTTTTTGAAAGGATTCAACATATAAAATCTTCTGATATGTTTTATTAAATATTTTGTAGTTACTAAAAAGGAGAGGAATTTTTAAGAACTAATTTGATCTTAAGAAGATTTTAAATAATCTTTATTTTAATTTAATAATACTATTTTTTGATGTAATAGCATACAGAGGAAGAGGAGATTTAGGCTCCCAAGAAATACTTTGAAAATAATGTATCTCTTCTATTTTTCCTTCTAATTCTTGATGAAAATGACCAAAAATAAGAGTATTTTTTTTAAATGTATTTGATACTGAATATCTGCTGTAGATTTTCTTAATTTTATGCATTTGAGGAGATGAATTAGGAATTGTTTTTTTTAATGTTGATTTTACATACATTCTTAGAGCATTTTTAAAAGGAAGAATTCTTAATATTTGATGAAAAATATATCTTGAATCTAACTCATGTCCATGAATACATACATAATTATTTGAGTTAATAGTTATATTAAAATAATTTGTAAATTCTATTTGTATATTTTTACTCAATTCTATATGATTATTTTTAATAAAAAATTCATCATGATTTCCAGATATCCATATTAAATTTTGAGTTTTTGATGATAGCAATACAAGTAATGAAGTAAGTTTTTTTAAAAATTTCTTGTGCTTTTCTTTTGTGTAATATTCAACACTTTCATCAATAAAATCTCCATTAATAATTATGTATTGAGTTTGAATATGTTCAAGTTGATTGTTGAATTTTGAAATAACTAAATCAATTGTTGTAAATGTTATATGTAAATCAGAGAAGAATAAAATTTGATAATTGCTAGTACTCATAATTATAATATTGAGTAAATATTTTAAATAGTTATTGTTTTAATATTGTAATGATAGAAATAAATTCTTCTCCTAGACCTTCAATTTTAGATTCTAAAAGTAAGAATACCATATCTTTGATTTCAAATTCTGCAATTGATTCAATACTCCCTTCAATTACACAAGACACAATAACTACTGTGTATGGTCCTCCTGCTAGTGGGAAAACTACATTAATGCTACAATATGCTCTTGAGGCTATAAAACATGGAAAAAAAGTAATCTTTGTAGATACTGAGGGAGGTTTTTCAGTTGAGAGATTGTATCAATTAGGTGCAAAAGAAGACAATTTATCTTCAATAATTCATTTCACCCCTAAAAGTTTTGAAGAACAACAACGAACTATTTTACAACTTAATAGACAAATTAAAAATGATAAAAGTATTGGTCTTATAATTATAGATAGTTTAGTAATGCTCTATAGATTAAAGCTTGGAGATGCTCCTCAAAAAATTAATACAGAACTTGGAGAACAACTTAGAATGCTTACTGAACTTTCAAGAAATTTTAATATTGCAATACTTGCAACAAATCAAATGTACCAAGATTTTGAAACAAAAGAGACTAAAATGGTTGGAGGAAATGTTATCCATTATTGGTCAAAAACAATTGTTGAACTTACCAATGAAGGACTTGATAAAAAAGCAATTTTAAAAAAACATAAATTTATTGAGAGTGGAAAAGAGATTCTCTATTCTATAAAAAATAAAGGATTAATTGCACACAAATCAAGAGGATTTACCTTTTTTAAGTAGAACTTACTCATTAGTTTATAAATAATAGAATTTTTCTAATAAGTTCATATTTGTTTCTAATTATTTTTCTTTTTAAAAGTTATATCTATAAATTAACAAATATTTTTTCCATTTTGTTTTATAATAAAATATCTACTATTAAGTTTTACATGCAAAACTTTGTTACTACTAATTTAGGACATGATATTTTGTCTCCTTTTTCTCCATCTGCAAATTCAGATTTAGGTATAAAATCTAATATTAGTAGTATATTTTTTCCTCAAAGTTATTTTACTAGTTCTGAGCCAACAGTTATAGTTGACCATAGAACTGGAGCTAAAAAAATGCCTCATCAAAATTCATTTTGGCAAAGAAGTTTTCCCTTGTCAAGATCAACAGACTATTGTATATATGATTCAAATGCACCTGTTGAAAATGAATATATTACCTATTTAAATTCTAGAGGATTAGGTTCTAAATTAATTAGTTCAGATGAAGCTTCTAAATTTTCTTCATCATATAGACGATTTCAGTTTAAACCTCAAAGTAACCCTATAAATAGAGAGCTTTCAGATAAAGAGATTTTTTTAAAATTTTGCGAATCTAGTGGAGTCAATGTTGAAAGTTTTGATTCTTATACATCGGATAATATTTCTAAGAAATCTTTAGAAAAAATTTTAGAAAAATTTGGTGACCAAGTAATTTTAAGAGATGTTGAAGGATCAGGAGGAGTTGGAATTTATGTGTTAAGAAAAGGAGATAATGAAAAAGAAGTATTAGAAGGAATACTTAAAGATTCTAAACGAGGTTCAATTAAATATGTAGCCCAGAAATTTCATGAAGATGTAACATCACCGAGTTGTATTGGTGTTTGTGATGAACGAGGATTTAGAATTTTAAATAATACGGAGCAAATTATTGATGATAATGCTTATGCAGGAACGTATTTAACTATGCGTTGTGATGATCCTACGATTTTGTCTATGACTCAAAAAATTGGGAATTCATTATTTGAAAATGGATATAGAGGAGCATTTGGGGTAGATTATATTAGAACTCCTCAAGGCTTGTTATTACCAATTGAGTTAAATGCAAGAGCAACAGCAGCTTTTTATCCTCATGAGGTTTTATGTAGGTTAAGGGAAAATGGAAACAGCTTTGAAGAAATATCAAATACTGCTTATGAACCAACTCACAGAGCTTTTCCTTCATTTAAAGAATTTTATAATTCTCCTCAAAGAAAGGAAATTGAATCAAAATATGGTAGAGATTTAATATTTTCTCAACCAGGTTTATTAAAAGATGCAATGATATCAGTATTAGTTCCAAAATAACTTGAAAAATGAAACATTTAATAGATAATAATAAAATAATGATATTTGGATATGGGTCTTTATTATCAGAACAATCTTTAAAAAAAACTGCTCCAGATTCCAAAATAATATCTAATGGAATTTTAAAAAATTATCTCAGAATTTTTAATAAGCCTACTAAAAATGAATTTGTTGCTGCATTAAATTTAGTTGAAAATGAAGGAAATATTGTAAATGGAGTTGTAATTGAACTTGATAGGAAAGATATTTTTAATTTACTTAAAAGAGAATTTAGATATAATATGAAACTTATAAAAATTCAAACTTCTCAGGGTGATATTGAAGCTTATACGTTTGTATATCAACAAGAGGAAGAACGAGAATTTATGTATGAAAGTAAAGAACAAGCTGAATATGTTGAAGTATGTATTCAAGGAGCAAAAGAGAGAGGAATTGATTTTTATGAAAATTTTATGAAAACAACTTTTGTGGAAAAAAAAGTGAATTTGAATCAATACTATGATAAGAATAATAGGAGTAATTAAAAGTGACGCAGTTTAATAATTTATTTAAAGAGGAATTTTCAAATCCATATTTATCTGATAATATTAGAAAAAAATATCTCAATTTAACTGGAATTGATATACCGTTATACAAGACTCCTGCTGTATTTAATTTAGAAGAAATAAAATCTCTAAAGGATGTTTCAATTTTTTGGAATAATGTTTCTAAATATGTGTTTGAAAAGCTTCAATCTAAAAACCCTCTCTTGCTTGAGAGATTTCCTGAAATAGCAACTCTTAATGATACATCAAGAACTAATTTTTCAGTTCCTCCTTTAATGAGACTAGATACATTAATTTCAAAAAGTGGAACTCCTAAGATTATTGAATGTAATTCACAATTTCCAGGAAATTTAGGAATTAACTCCCTTCAAATTTCAGATTTTTATGATGAATCAAAATTACATGAAAAAGGTATTGGAAGATTTTTACCTTTTGAAAATACAGTTAATTTTATGGAAAATCAAGCTCGAAATTCAAATACAATTACATTTATTGAAGAACCTAATGATGAATCTCTTAAAGAGACTAAACTCATAGGAGAAGAGCTACAAAAAAAAGGAATTGAAGTTAGATATAGAAGTAGTGATGAGGATTTAAGTGATCTTAGAGGTGCTGTAATAAAAAGAGTTGTTAGAAGAAATGATTCTCTAGAAAGATTAGTTCAAGAAGGCAAAGTTGATTTAACAAATCCTTATTGGTCGTATGTCGTTGGAAATAAAGGTTTACTTGCACTATTAAGAAATCCAGAATTTTCAAAAGATTTTACAGATGAAATTTATTATGGGGTTGATAATTTTTTACCTCAAACTTTGTACATTGAAGACTTGAGTACTCAACTTAGAGAACAGATTAGGACTAATAAAGATAAGTATGTAATTAAAGGTAAATCTAGTTTTGGGGGGAATGGAGTTAATATCGGTGCAGAATTGACTCAGGAAAATTGGGAAACAGCTCTCAATACCTCTTTAAATGATAATATTGTTCAAGAAAGAGTTGATGCATTGACATATAATGGGATGCCTTTTGATATAGGAATTGTTATGATTGAAGGGAAATTTTCAAATCCTTGGGCAAGAATTTCAACTCGGGGTAGTTTGAAAACAAATATGCATTTAGGAGGATTTGGAGTTGCTTGTTATAGAAAATAATGAGAGTTGTTAAATTCTTATTTATTTTTTAACTAATTATCTTACATAAGTAAATAATTTTAAACTTTTTTTCCATCCTTTCTCTACATAACAATTTTCAATATTTTTTTGGATATAGTTATCCTATAAATATTTACACTATAATGAGAACATGTCCATTCATTAAGATTTTAGAAGTTGTGTAAAAGAAGAAAGTACTTATATTCTAAATAAACTTGCAAAAAATTATATTGTTCATTCCCATTTATGAGAAATTTTTTCTAAAAAACTCCATTTAAATATTTCTTCTTCTGAAACTATCCATAGCATATTTTCTAATGGTGATAAAATTATATCTTTTGAACCTTTATTTTCACAATTTATTTCTATTAGTGGAATATTATTATCTTCTATATACCTCCTCCCCTCATCAGAAACATATCCGATTGAAAAAAAATTTTCTCTATCAAATTTTTTTTCATTTATAAGTTTCATAAAATAACTTTGACTCATTGATGGAGGGATATGAGAAAGAATATAGTTCGTAACTCCATTTGTTTTATATGATGACCCAATAATACTACATTTATTTACAAATGGTGCAATTAACAGCTTTCTAGAGCTTTCTTCAACTCCTAATTCTCGAACTTCTGCAAATTCTTCTTCTGAAATTAGTTCTAAAGTTTTTGAAAAATATTTATCTCTAATTTTTTTTGTCCTAATGTCGTTTGGATTTCCAGTTTCAAAATAAGTACTCAAGTCTATATTTTGAAAATCAAGATGTGAAAAGTCAATTTCATATGGAGTTTCATTAGATTTCATTAAAAAGTAGTAAAATATCATAATTTATAAAATTATGGTAAAAATGGCTTCTAAATTTAACTCCTAATTAATTCAATGCGATTCAACTAGATTGAGTACTCAACTCTAAGAAAAAAGTAGAAAACTGCCAATTGTTTATCGTAATAATTATTAAAATTTTGAACATTTTTCTCAAATGATAATCTAGATTATTTTCCAAATAACTTTATCTACATAAAATATTTCATCAAATTTATATCTAACAGGAACTAGAATTTTTCTACTTTTTCATTGAATTTATTTTACTTCTAAATAGAATCTTTAGAAGTTTTTGAAAAAATCTAGCAAATATATTTCTCTATTAAATTAGAGTAAAATCAAAAAAAATTATTTTTTATCAGAGTCTTTTTCCTCTGCTTGAGCATCTACTACTTTTTCTCCATCTTTTGTTGTATCATCTTGTCCTTGACTATCTTGGGAATTAGATGGTTGTTGCTCTTGTGCCATTTTAGCATACATTTCACTAAATACCGCTTGTGCTTGTGTATTAATTTCCTCAATTTTAGTTTTAATTTTCTCAATATCTCTTGTTTCTTCTTTAACTAATGCGTCTAGTTCATCTACTAAGTCTAATACAGATTTAACTTTTGCTTCATCAATTTTTTCTTTATTCTCGTCAAGAGTTTTTTTTGTCTGATAAATAAGTTGCTCAGCTTGATTTACTGTTTCAATTTCATCTTTTCTCTTAGCATCCTCTTCTGCGTGTTTTTCAGCATCTTCTTGCATTTTCTTAATCTCTTCATCACTTAAATTAGTTGACGCTGTAATTGTAATATCAGTCTCTTTTCCAGTTCCTAAATCTTTTGCTCCAACTTTTACAATACCATTTGCATCAATATCAAATGTCACTTCAATTTGTGGGACTCCACGAGGAGCAGGAGGAATACCTTCTAAATTAAAACTTCCAAGTACTTTATTATCATTAAACATAGACCTTTCTCCTTGAGCAACTCTAATAGTTACTGCTTGTTGATTATCTTCTGCTGTTGAGTATACTTGTGATTTTTTTGTAGGAATAGTAGTATTTTTTTCAATCATTTTTGTAAATACACCTCCTAATGTTTCAATTCCTAAACTCAGTGGAGTTACATCTAGTAATAGTACATCTTTCACTTCTCCTGCGAGCACTCCCCCCTGAATTGCAGCACCTAGTGCAACAGCTTCATCGGGATTTACAGATTTATCAGCATCCTTACCACTTAATTCTTTAACTAATTCTTGAACTGCAGGAATTCTTGTTGAACCTCCAACTAAGATAATTTTATTAATTTCACTCTCTTTTAATCCTGAATCTTTAATTGCCTGCTGAGTTGGAACTTTTAATTTTTTCAAGATAGGGTCAATTAATTCGTTAAATTTAGCCCTACTAATTTTCATATCTAAGTGTTTAGGACCACTACTGTCAGCAGTAATAAATGGTTCACTAATTTGAACTTCTGTTTTTGATGATAATTCAATTTTAGCTTTTTCAGCTGCAAGTTTAATTCTCTGAGCACTTTGCGGATCGTTTTTCAAATCAATTCCATTCTCTTTTTTAAATTCATCTGCAATATAATTCATCACAATATCATCTACATTATCTCCTCCAAGTTTATTATCTCCTGCTGTTGATTTAACTTCAAAGACTCCATCATCTAACTCTAAAACTGAAACATCAAAAGTCCCCCCTCCAAAGTCAAACACTAAAATATTATGAGCATCAGCTTTATCAAGTCCATATGCAAGAGCAGCTGCTGTTGGTTCATTAATAATTCTTTGAACATCAAGGCCTGCAATTTTTCCAGCATCTTTTGTAGCTTGTCTTTGAGCATCGCTAAAATATGCAGGAACAGTAATTACTGCTTTTGTAATTTTTTCTCCTAAATAACTCTGGGCATCTGCTTTTAATTTACCTAAAGTCACTGCAGAAATTTCTTGTGGGGTATATTTTTTCCCGTGAATTTCAACTTTATAATCTTCTCCCATATGAGTTTTAATGGAGAGAACTGTCTCTTTTGGTTTCACAATTGCTTGTTTTTTTGCGTGTTCTCCTACAATTCTCTCGCCATCAGCACTAATATGAACTACTGAAGGAGTAGTTCTAGCACCTTCACTATTTGGAATAACTGTCGCTTTTCCACCTTCAATAATTGAAATACAACTATTAGTTGTACCTAAATCAATTCCGAGTATTTTTTCTTTTGCCATTTTATGCTATATTTATTTTCCTAAATCCTTATTATATATAAAACTTTTAGGATTTGTTAATATTTCTAAGCTAGTTCTATTTATAAATATTTTCTTTTTATCTCAAAAACGCACTTTTATCTAAATTTTTAGATTTTTATTGAAATTGCAATCAATTTTTCAGAGGTATGTTCTCATTTAAAAATAGTTAAAAACTAATAAGTATTATAATTAAAAGGTAATTCTATGTCAATATTATTTTACTTTAGACAAGTTAAAAAAGGTCAAGCAGCAATTGAGTTTTTAATGACCTATGGTTGGATGCTTTTAGTAGTATTAATTGTAGGGGCGTTGATATTCTCGTTTGTTGATTTTGGGAGTTTACTTCCAAATCAATTAGAGTTAAGTAACAATTTAAGAGCTGAAGCAACTGATATGGTAGGTTCAGCTGCTTCTGATCAGGTTCAAATAGTATTTACATATTTAGGAGCAAGAAGTTCAACTATTGATCCAAATGATGCCTTAATAGCACTAGATGTAGGAGGAGGTACTTGTACTGCTACTGAGGTTACAAATATTGATACTGGTGCAACTGAAACTCCTGGAAATGAAGTATCATTCATTAACGGACAGTTAGGATTAATGACCTTTGAATGTCCCACTGGTCAATTAATTTTAGGAGATATCTTGGAAGGAGAAGTTAGAATAGATGTTCGAAATCCTAGAACCACATTGACTACAACAAGTAGAGGTTCTATTAGACTTAGAATTGATGAATAATTAATCTCATAATTATCACAAAAATTTATAAATTTTTTTTTTTACATATAATTATGAAAAATAAAGCCCAAGCTTCTTTTGAACTCTTATTAATTTTAGGATTTTCTTTAACTATGATAATTATAGCAGGCGGTTATTATGTATCTTATTCAAGTAATGCCTCAGATAACCTTAATTCTGGACAAATTGATAGAGTTTTTACTGATGTACTGGGGAAGTCAACTAGAGTTTTTTTTGCAGGTAATGGAAATAGAATTACTATTGAAGCCTCACTTCCAGATGGAATTGAAGAAATAGCCATTGAAAGAGGTATTACGTCTGCTTCCTCAGAAATAGGTGTAGGTTTAAATTTTTCTTATATTAATGTAACTTCGATAAGAGGTGGAGAATTTGTAAGTCAAATTTTTGCACCTGATGATATTTACATTAAACTTGATTGTTCCTTTTCTTGTACACATGATGGAGATAGAGCAGTATTTAATCAGGAACACTTAAATAGAGGCCCAAAGAGAATTAGAGTTGAATCAAGAGGAGGTTTTGTTGAAATAAATTTTATTAATTAAAATTTTATCAGATTTAATATTTATTATTTATTATATATATTTTTAAATACTCTTCATTTTCTATTTCTATGTTAAGAAATACTATTAAAGATTCTTTTGAAAAAAGATTTAAACTTTTACTTAATGAAGAGTATGAAGAGTTTATTGAAACAATCTTAAAGCCTCAGAGAAAATCATTTAGAATAAATACTTATAAAGTTAAAGATGTTCAAGTATTAAAGGACAACTTAGAAATTAGAGGTTTAGAACTTGAAGAAGTAAAATGGGATAAAAATTCTTTTTTTGTAAATTTAGATAAAGAAGATTCAAGATCAGATTTAGGAAATTTATTTGAACATTTTTTAGGCCAAATTTATGTTCAAGAGGCAACTTCTCTTCTTCCACCACTTGTTGCAAAAATTCCTCTAAGTGTAGGAGATGATTTTAAAGTATTGGATATGTGCAGTGCACCTGGCTCAAAAACAACTCAACTTGCTGCTATGATGAAGAATAAAGGAGTATTAGTTGCAAATGAATTAGATTATTCAAGACTTGCACCTTTAAAATTAAATTTAGAACGTTCAGGATTTACCAATATTGTAATTACTAATGAAGATGGAACTAAGATAAAAGGAGAAGAAATATATGATAGAATAATTTTAGACGCTCCTTGTTCGGGTTCAGGAGTAATTAGAAAATCACCAAGAACTTTAAAAACGTATAATCCTTCTCAACTTCATCAAATTACATCAATTCAGAAAAAATTATTTAGAAGAGCGTTTGAGTTACTTAAAAAAAACGGGATTTTAGTATATTCAACCTGTTCAATGGATCCTGAAGAGAATGAATTTATAGTTCATTGGGCATTAAAAGAGTTTCAAGAAAATATTGAGCTTAAAAATATTGAATTTGAGGGTATTGAAAAGAGAAGAACAGTTTCTAATTTTGAAGGTATTAAAATTAGTAAGGAAATTCAAGAAAAAGTTCTTAGAATATGGCCTCATCACTATGATACAAATGGTTTTTTTGTTAGTATATTTAAGAAAAATTAAATCCAAATTAGTTCTTTATTAAATAAAATCCAAATCCTAACGTTAGGATTAAAAACAAATATGAAATATTTTGAACTTTCTTAATTTCTTGAATTTTTTGTTGTTGAAAAGGAGTTAATTCATCAGCTAGAGTACTTTTTTCTTGAAGAATAGTTCTAAGTCGGGTATTAGAAATTACTTCTTGCTGAGAAGATGATAATATAATATTTAATTCTGAGTAAGATAATGCTAATTGTATATATTGTAAGGCACTTTGTAAATTTCCTACTTCCTGAAGAGACCTTGAATATTCATATGAAATAAATGGGATTAATGGTAATTCTCCTTGAGATTTAAATTGCATTCTTTCAACAGTTATCCTTTGAAGTTCATCAATGAGTGAAATTGTCTCATTATCATCACTTACAGCTGAACTTCCAGTTAAAATAGTATTCATTCTCCCTTTAAGTTGCATTGCATTAAATATACATAAAAATGGATTTTCTTGGAAAGATTCTTCTATTCTCTCAATTTCAGATGTGAATACATCTATTGAAAATTGTAAAAGGAGTTGATTTAAAACACTCGTATCTGATATATATAGTCTACAGATTTCTTGAGCTCTTAAAAAAGAAAGTTCAGATTCTCTTTTATTAGAACTTCCAAAAACACTCCCCCATTGCTCAACTGTAGTCAATCTTTCTTGAGCAAGACTAAGTTGTTGAATACTTAAAAATAATTCTCTATTCTCAAAAATATCAATCTTATTAGTACTATTAAAAATTCTTAATTCGTTTAATTGAGTACTATTCATTGAATTATTTTTAAATAATGAAAATTGATTTGAAGAATCCTCAATAAATTCTTGAGCTTCAAATATTCTATTTTGAACTAATAAATACACAAAAATATCATTTAAATTATCAAGTGTTTCTGGAAATATTCTTGGATTATATTGTTCTTTTTTAGAATTTATTTGGTCTTGAACAACTCGAGTTTTATTTAATATTAAATTTTCTAAAAACCCAACTGTGGTTATATTTGAATGTTCTGATGTATTTATAATAAATTCATTAATTTTAAATTCAACTGTATTAACATTTAAAAGTGTTTTTAAACCGATATTAGCACTATAACAAAAACTACCTTGTGAGTAAAATTCTTCATTTTCAAATGCTATTTTTGAAAAATTAAATTGACCCAAACTATTTTGGATAAATGAGTGGTTAATTAAATTTTTTTCCTCTAATTTTTCAATATATATCTCTGAGAGTGAACATAGTTCTTGAGCAATATATTTCATTGTTGAAGAATACAATTTAGTTTCAAAGGGTTCTACATCTAAAGAAACTGTCTGTTGAGGAAATTCTCTTTTTATAATTGAGAGAATATCTAAATCTTGTATCACTTCTAGAGAGTGTATTTTTGAAAGTTCCTCGATTTGAGTTTGATTTAAAGAGTTAAAAGGGACATATACTCTTTGAATATTTCTTCTATGTGCCTCTTGAACTTTTTCAAATGTTCCTCCTACTCTTCCTACAATTCCATTAGAATTTAAATTTCCTGTAAGTGCAAAAGAGTTATCTAATGATAAATTATTAATAGTTGCATACATTAAAAGTCCAATTGAAGTTGATGCTGAAGGGCCTCTTAGAATTAAACTTCCACTTTCAAAAGTATAATAAAAATCAAATGAATTGCATGGGAGTTCCAATAACGTACATATAGTATTTTGTGCGTTGGTAATTGAGATTTGAGTATCTAACTCAGTATATGAATTAAGATTAATAAAAATGTTTCCCTCTCCATTTGTAATTCTAAGGTTTAAAGGAATAGTTGAAGCAGAGCCAATTTCTCCATCTATCTCGTTAACTGCTAAAAGCGGTATTGAATTTTCAAATAAAATGATATCATCTTGTTTTACCAATTCTATCTGATATATTGAATATAATTGAAAAAAAATAAATATTGCAAATGTAGAAAGAATTCCAATTAGTGCAACAATTCTTAAACTTAGAGAATTTTGTGGTCTCTTCTTAAGTTTAGCTGTATTTTTTTTATTATTAAGTTTAAAATTCATGTTAGTACATAAAGTCTAGTTTTTTTAAAAGTTATGTGTTTGAAGAATCATAACTAATAATAAACTTTGCTTTAAAGTAAATTTTTTCCTTAGTTAAAAGTTTGTAATGAAATATAATTGCAAATTATTTTAAATTGAATTAAACAAGTTCTAAATAATGTACGAAGTTGCTAAAAAAAATTTCTCATTTTTACTCATAGGTCAATTTATTTCTCTTATTGGAGATAGAATTTTAGTTGCTATGTATCTCTCAATTGTTGCAATTCTGGTAAGTTCTCAAAATTCTTGGACTTCTAATTTGCTGATAATTTTACAATTTATTCCACTATTTTTCTTAGGGTTTTACTTTGGTTCACTAGCTGATATTTACAATAGAAAATATTTGTTAATAATTTCAGAGAGTATTAGGATACTCTCAATTATATTACTATTATTTGTTCAAGATAATTTGGTATTAATTTACCTTACCGTTTTAATTTTAGGATTTGGATATGCACTCTTTGAACCCGCTCGAAAATCAATACTTCCTTTTTTAATTAAAAGAGAAGATTTAGTTTCTTGGAATAAATTATATTCAACTATTGAATTAATTGGTTTATTAGTAGGATTGCTTATAGCTTCAGTAATATTATCATTTGTTTCTATTACTACAGCAATTATGATAACTATTTTTACATACGTATGCTCAATATTGTTTTTGAGTTTAATTTATTATAATCATACTAAAATCAAAGAAGAATTATCAAAAGAAGAGGAAGAGGAATATCTTCAAAGAAAAATTATATCTTCTAATACTTCTAATTATAATATTTTCAAAAATCAATATGTGAGAATAAAAAAAGGTCTGAGCTATGTTAGTACAAATTCAAATTTAAGAAGTATTTTTATTGTCATATTTATACATTTCTTAGCATGTTGTATGTTTTTTGCAACGTTAAATGATTTTGTGATTAAAACAACTTCAAATTCAATAGATGTAGGTTCAATTGTGAGTTTTTATTTACTTCTCATAGCAATAGGAGCAATTACTGCGTATCCTTTGCTGCAATATATAAAACATATTAGAGATGGTGTAATTACGATAATCTCTTTAGGTATTGGGACAATTCTTCTTTTTATATTTAGTATCATAATTGAATTTAAAATATTTGAATTAGCTCCATTTGTGTTGTGGGGAGTACTTCTCTTAATTGGAGTAATTGTAGGAATTCAATATTTACGATTTATGTATTTACTTCAAATTTATTCTAAAAAAGAATTTATGGGAAGAGTGATGTCAGTATTTGAGTTTATTACAAGTTTAACAATTATACTTGGAATTGGAATTGGAATGATACTTAGTGAAATATTAGGATATGATATGGCATTTTATATAATTGTATTAGTGTATGGAAGTGGATTTATATATTTTTTTATTAAAAGAACATTAGTTACGTGGTAATTTTTCAAACTATGTTACTAAATTAATTACTTCTACTATTATGAGCTTGTAGTACTTCATCAAGTGTAGTAATGTCTTCAATACGTTTATCATGAGTTCTAAGAGCAATAACTTTTGGAAATCTTAATGCATATTTACTCTGTGTTGTTTGGGATTCTTGTAAATCTTGGTAAGACACTTGTATAATTATTTCAGGTTTAAAATATATAACTCCTGTTTTTGAATCTTCTTTTTGAATTAGAGGTGTAAGAAGAGATGTTAAATGTTGAATTGATAATTCTCCTTCTTCTTTTTCTGTAACTCCTGAACCTACCTTGCCAATTGTTTTTAATTCCCCTAAATTATTTTGAACTGCTACATAAAAACTTGAAAAGTAACCTCCTCTTTTACCAACACCTCTTTGAGCTGCTATAATTACAACATCAATATCCTCAGATGTAGGCTTCATTTTATACATATATCCTACTTTTTTTCCTGCTTTGTAAGGTTTATCTAAAATTTTAATCATTATTCCTTCCTGTTTATCATTAACAGCTTGCTTGTAAAATTCTTCAAGTTCTTCTTTTGAATTTGCAATTGTACATTTTGCAGGAGATATTTGAAATATTTCATGCATTGCTTTAAGTCCAAGTTCATCAAAAATAGTTAATTTATAAGAGCAAGGTAGTTCAATGACTTTAAGATGTTTATTTTCAAATATAATTTTTGAAGAATTTTCATCATTAGAGTTATTTTGAGTAAATTTAAGTAAATCCATTTTTATTATATTCATGAAATAGTTTTTTATTTTATTACATTTTATTTAATTATAACACTCATCAAATCATGCGTCATATGAGTTTTTTCAAAATATTCTTTTGCTTCTTCAAAAATAACTGTTGGATCTTTATAACGCTGCGAAAAATGAGTAATATACAATTCTCTCACATTACAATCTCTTGCTATTTCAGCAGTTTCTCTGCCAGACATATGGTCATACTCCTCTGCTTTATGTGCATGTTCTTTGTATAAAAATGTAGCTTCCATAATTAAGTAATTACTATTTTGAGCAATAAGTTGAACTTCTTTGCAAGGTCTTGTATCAAATATGAATGTTATTTTAAGTCCTTCTTTTTTGTATGTTATCATTTCGGGAGTAATTGTTTGTCCATTATGTTCAATATCTAAACCCATTTTTGCTCGTGCCAGAAGAGGAGAGGTTGTAAGTCCAAATTGTTTAGATTTTTTAGGGTCAATATTTAGTACATCCTTTTCTTTTAAAGTATATGCAAGACAAGGAACAGAGTGGTTTAAATTAACACATGAAATTGTAAATTGTGAAGTTGAAATAATTTCTTGTAATTCTTCTTTTTTTGGAGTGTGTTCAAATACTTGTAAATCAAGTTTAGTATCAAAGATCATAGATTGTTTCATATGAGATATATAATTTAAAGTTCCTTTAGGACCATGAATTTCAATAACTCCAACATTTTGAGTATTTCCTAAACTCATTAATAATCCTGGAAGACCCAATACATGATCTCCATGCCAGTGAGAGATAAAAATTCTTTTAACATGGCTTAAAGGTAATTTTTTCTTTTTAATTTGTAATTGAGTATGTTCTCCACAATCAAAAAGCATTAATTCTCCATTTAATTCAAGACATACACTGAGATGATTTCTCTGAGGAGTTGGCATCATACATCCTGTACCTAGAAAATGGAGTTTCTTTGTCATATTAACTAAACTAACTTATATTTTAAATACTTTACCCATAATAAGATTTTAAAGTTAAATGTATACAAATATTTAAATATATTATTTATATATAAATTCTTATATATGGTTCAAACAACTCATTTTTCATTAAAAGATTTAGAGTTAGGAATTCCTGTCTGGGAAAATAACGCTGAAAAACTCACAGCAAAAGTTGATTTTAAAGGATTTTATAAAGAACTATTCATACAGTTAATTAAAGAAGGATTTATTGATGGAAGTGAATACCCCAGTTCAGATGGGGACGGTTTTGCTCTTAAAAATGAAAATGTTGAGAAGTTTGGAATATTAGTTAATCCTGGACAAGATGGAGTTATCAAAGGATTTGAAGGGACTAGACACAATGGTTTCTTTGAAAAGAGACAACGATTTGTTAAGTATTCTACGGGTGATGCGTATGATTTTGAAACAACTTGGCACTTTAGAACTAAAACTCCAGTACTTGAGTGGTGGTTTGATTTTAAAATGGATATTGCATGTCGTGATTACAAAAATGTAGAAGTAATAGTAAATGGTCAAAAAAAAATTATGCAACAAGGGTTATGGGAATTTAGAAATAAAGCATTTATGTTTCCAAGACTCACAAGAATTAAAGAGATTGAGAAAATTACTAAAAGTTTAGAACCTTTCATATCTCAAAAAAGAATGGAGAATATTATGCTTAATATTATTTGGTTTAATAAAATTAAATATGATGAACATTGGTGTAAAACAAAGGGTTGTGATTACATATATGATATTATAAATAAATATTTTAAAGGAGGAATTAAAAATTTTCACAATAACTAGATAAAATTAGGTAGAAGAGTCTGGAGTTTCAATTATTTCGGTCTTATTACAAATTTAGTATTACTATATGAGTTCTTTTTTGTATTCATCTATTAAATCCCTATATTTAATTGCTCTTTCAAAATCTAACTCCTCACTCGCTTTTTGCATAAGTCCCTCAAGTTCAATAATTTTTTGCTCAATATCATAATTTGTCATTGCTTTAACTTCACTCTTCACACTTGGAGTTTTTCCTTTTTTATCTTCTTTCTTCTCCTCCACATTTTTAATAATCTGTTGTGGAGTAATTCCATGTTCTTGATTATATTTTTCTTGTTGTTTTCTTCTATATTTAGTTTTCTCAATAGCTGCTGTCAAAGATTTATTCATTCTATCTGCAAATAATGTCACTTTCCCATCCACATTTCTTGCAGCTCTTCCAATGGTTTGAATAAGAGATTTCTCATTTCTTAAAAATCCTTCTTTATCAGCATCAAGCACACACACTAAACTCACCTCAGGAACATCAAGTCCTTCTCTAAGTAAATTAATTCCTACTAACACATCAAAATCTCCTGCTCGAAGTTGTCTAATGAGTTCAATTCTCTCTAAACTATCAATATCACTGTGTAAATATCTCACTTTAATTCGCTCTTTAGCCATATATTCTGCTAAATCTTGGGCCATTCGTTTTGTGAGTGTTGTGACAAATACTCTTCCACCTAAGTGCCGAGAATCTTTGAATTTCTCAACTTCTGCTTTTATTTGAGAAATACATTCCCTCACTTGCCCCTCACAGGGTTTTACAGTAATTACGGGGTCTAAAAGCCCTGTTGGTCTAATAATTTGTTCAATGAGTTGAGTAGATTCATTGAGTTCATATTCACTAGGAGTTGCACTTACAAATAAACAATTTTTAAAATATTTCTCAAATTCATGAAACTTTAATGGTCTATTATCAAATGCACATGGTAGTCTAAATCCATATTCCACTAAATTTTTTTTACGTGCATAATCTCCATTATACATCCCATGAGATTGAGGTATTGTCTGATGACTCTCATCAATAATGAGTAAAAAATCATCTCCAAAATAATCCAATAATACATGAGGAGGAGTTCCCACTTTTCTTTGTTCAAAATGACGAGAATAATTTTCAATTCCTGAACAATAACCAACTTCTTCAATCATCTCCAAATCATACTTTGTTCTTCTCTTAAGTCTTTCAGCTTCAAGCATAGAGAGTTGAGGAAGCCACTCGTCAAGCTCAGCTCTAATATTATCAAGAGCTGATTTAATTTTCTCCTCTGTTACTGCAAATTGTTTAGCAGGATATAAAGAAATTTCATCAACATCTTGAATCACTTCTAAACTCACACCGTCTAAAATCGCAATTCTCTCAATTTCATCTCCAAACATCTCAATTCTCACAATCGTATTATCATACGCTGGAAACACCTCAATAGTCTCTCCCCTTACCCTAAATTGTCCACTCTCAAGAGTTCCCCCCGTTACTCGTTCATAGAGCATTTCTACAATTTTTAAAAGTAGTTGTCCTCTGTATATTTCATCTTTAACTTTAATTTTTTGTGATAATTCTTTAAAGTCCTCGGGATTTCCAGCACCATAAATACACGATATACTAGCTATCACAATAACATCATCTCGTGATAGTAATGAAGCCATTGTTTTGAGTCTCATTTTTTCAATTTGTTCATTTACTGTTGCTTCTTTTTCAATATAGGTATCACTTGTTGGAATATAGCTCTCTGGTTGGTAGTAGTCATAGTATGAAATAAAATATTCTACTCTATTTTCAGGAAACCATTTTACAAATTCTTGATATAATTGAGCTGCAAGTGTCTTATTATGTGCAAGTATGAGTGTTTTTTTTTGTAATTTTTCAATCACATTGGCCATAATAAAACTTTTTCCTGAACCCGTAATTCCAAGTAATGTTTGTTTGCAATTATTAGGATTTTTTTTAAATTCCTCAGTTATTTTAGAAATTGATTCAAGTTGAGGAGGGGTTGGTCTGTAGGTGGAATGTAGTTTAAATTTCATTTGTTTATTTTTTATCTAATTATACATTGAAATATAACTTTATAAAAATTATGTTAAAGAGAATTAGGTTAAAAAGTCCGTGATAAAATAATTTTTGTTGTATTTTTAATAGTAAAAACTACTATTAAATTGGAAAAATATGTTAATTTTATCCCAAAAATTAACACTCAAAATGAATAGTCAAACAACTTTATTAAACTTTAGTAAAACTTCTTTAGTGAAAACACTAAATCTAAAACTTATTTTGAGTAAAAACAATGTTTTGTGCACACAACCTATTTGTTGTCCTAGATGCAACAATTTGTGTGTTTATAATGGATTTTCTCACAAAGGTAATTATAACCCTTTGGCAAAAAAAATGAAATTTTTTTCAAAAAAGATCAGCAATATTGCCCAATTTGCAATAAAACATATTAAGTTAAGTTTCCAGAATTTGAAGAACTTAATCAATTAATTGTTGATAAAGTAAAAAATAATATTAAATCTCTTTTAGAGTTTGGAAACTCTGAAAGTGATATTAAACTTCATATTGAAAGAACTGAAAACATACCTATTTCAATTTCATACATTAAATTAGTTAGAAAAGAATTTTTCAAAGAAATTGAGACTTCTTTTCCAGAGCTTGATAAACTTGAAGATAAAGACCTTCAAAGATTTTAGGGTTATGATGAACATTACGTTAAAGTTAATGGTAAAATGTATTTGAGAATTGTTTTACTTAATTTTGATACAAATGAAGTAATTTATCAAGAACTTGTCAAAAAATTGACAAGTGATAAACTTGAACAAATCCTGCGAGATTTATTTAAAGAAAACAAACCAAAAGATTTTGTTTTTGATATGAGAACTATGTATGTTAAAGTTTTCAAAAATGTCTTTGGAAAAGATATTAAACTCCAATATTGCACATTTCATTTAAATAATTCTATAATGGACAAATTCAAAGAAACAAATAGATTTGTTAGTGAAGATTTGTGGACTTTAGAAGAAATCTACAAATGTATTCAATTTTCAACATTTTTTATGATAGAACTATTGAACTTTAACATATTACTAAATTACAAAAAAAAACTTACTTTTGTAAGTTCATTTTTAACTACTAAAACCCTTGAAAGTCTTGAAAAGACTTTAATTGAAGAGTTTAGAAAAAAATGTGACGATTTTAAATTGGTGAGAACTCGTGAAAAACGAACTCTCAAACAAAGAACTAAAGAAGATGCTAAATCTAAATTAGATGAAATTTTACAATTGTGTAAAATTCCAAAAAAAGTTGTAAGACAACTAAGAAAAGTTGCTAAAAACTTTTCTTGTTTTACTGGCGGAATTGAAGAAGGAATTCTAACTAATAATAGTTTAGAAGGTTTCTTTGGTTCAACATTAAAAAAGTTTCAAAAGAAAATTTTCAATGTTTTAGAACATTTTAGTTCTTTTCTCAAACTGAAAAAATTGAGAAAAAAGGATTTTCTTTATTTAAAGAAATTCCATCAAACAAACATTTGTTTGCTCAAATGTTAATTTTTGCTTTTCAGCAATAAAATTATTTGAAAAATTACTTCTTTGAAGACTTTACTATCTTCAATTTTTAAGTTTTTTATAAAAAATCAAAAAATTTAGAAAATAGGCGTTTTCAATTTTCTAAATATTCAAGCAAAAATATTGAATTTAGACCTTTGAAATGCCTAAGATATTTGAAAATGGCATTTACACGGACTTTTTAACTCGACCCGGAACTTGAAATTTTTTGTGAAATCATCAGCTTCGCTAAGATGCAAGAAAAAATACAATGAGTGTCTCGCATTCTCAGACTAGTTCTAATTGTGTATTAATACATTCTTCAGGAATTTGATATTTAAATGTATTCTGATTACATAAAAAATATTTTTCTAAAATAACTCTAAAAAATTAGATCTTTTTCATAAGTAACTTTTCTAAACAACAAATCTTTTTAAAATAGAAAAATATCTTATTATTAATGGCTAAACGAAAAAATATGCTTCCATATACTCCAATTGGAGAATTTATGCATGAAAAATCACAACTTAGAATTGGTCAAGATGCTAAAATTGAAGCAGAAGCAGTTCTAGATGAATTATGTGAAAAGATTATATCACAAGCAGTATTAATTTGTGAGCATTCAAAAAGAAGTACTCTTAATGGAGATGATATTAAACTTGCATATAAACAACTTAAATAAAATATAAAAATGAGAAAAAATAATAAAAATATTTTTAGCATCCCAAATCACGGAGGTGATTTGTAAGATGATTCGAAAAAACGTAACAACAATTTCAAAAAAATTCTTGAAACATTTTTAAATTTAAATAAATACAAAAATACGAGAAAATGATCAGAAAAAATGTAAAAGGAAGTCCATTTCCAAATTTGGCTTTAAACAATATTATGAAAAAGTATGGTGCACATAGAGTTAGTGAAGAAGCAAGAATTGAACTGAGAAAAATTCTTGAATTAAGACTTGAAGATATAACACAAAAAGCAGCTCAAATTGCAAAGCACTCGAAGAGAAAAACGATTAATGGAGGAGATGTGAGAATTGCAAATAGATAAACTGAGAATATAATATTATAATTCCAACTCCTCTTCTTCAAAAGAGAATATGTCATCTACTTTTGATTCTAACTCTTTTGCTATTTTAAAAGCAAGCTTAAGAGAAGGATTATACTTTCCTGCCTCAATAAATAATATAGTTTCTCTTCTCACACCAACTCTATGAGCTAGTTGTTCTTGAGTTAAATTATGTCTTGCTCTTAATTCTTTAATCCTGCTTTTCATCTTCTTTCGTAAAATCCAATTGAGAAACTATATGTAAGAATCTGAGCTACAAATGTGACTGCAATTCCAATCATTGTAGTGTCTATACTTTCAAATATTGCAACTAATGCCATAGTTATTGAAAGTCCAATTAAAGATACTACAAATCCATTAGTTGAAGCTCTTCTTATATTTTCTTTTAATAACTCATCATTTTTTACTGTAAATAAAGCAAAAAATCCAAAGAAACCAAAGAATCCAAACAAAGCGTAATGTTGTGTTGGTATTCCTAAAAGACCCAGTAACCCTAGAAATCCTAGTAAAGCCATTTTATTTTTTTTAATTTTAGTATTCATTTTTAAAGTAAATTTATAATATCATATTAGGTTTTTCTAACATAATGTTATTTATAATTAACATTTTTATTTAAATGTTTGTATTACTTCATAATATTAAATAACTTTCCCCCTCTTAATTTTTAACATATGTAATACATTTTAATATATCAAATTAAGTCATGAATAACTAAACATAAACTTAAATATCCTCCTTCTTTATTTATTTTAATATGTCATCTCCCTTCAAATCTTCTAAGCAAGAACACTTATCTCAAATCAAGAAAGACTTCTACAATCAACTCAAAGCATACAAAGAAGAGTTTAAACCCACCAAAGAACTCACAACCTACTCCACTCTTCCTCTTTTAACATCTAAAACCTATCCTCACATATCAACATTTCAAGTTACTAATACTGATGTTGAAAATACCCAATTTAATCAAAATGAATTTGTCAAAAAAGAGTATTCACATATTTTAAAACATAAAGCACGCTCAGTGGTTGCAACATCTCAAGCACAGCATAAAACTCAAACTAAAAAACAATTACAAGAAGATCTAACTCTTCTATACTCCTCTAAAAAAGCAGTAGAGAGTGAACATATTTTTGAAGATGAGCTTAAAATTGGAAATATATTAAGTTCTAAAACTGCAGGTTTGCTAGGGAACTCTACTCCTCTATTAAAAATTAATACATATGACAATATTTCTATATCAAAGCATTTAGAAAAGCATCAACAAGGAGAGACTAAATCTAAAGATGCTATTATAGAACTATATGAAAAAGGATTTAATGATACACAAATAAGAACACTTCTAAGTCTTGGAACATTTGGACTTGATAACAATAAAGTATTAGTTCCAACTAAATGGTCTATTAGTGCATGTGATAGTGTACTTGAACAATATCTCTACACAAAAATAATCAACTATCGTATTGGAGAAGAATATTTAGTATTTGAACATAATGATAAAGGAAATCATTTTATTATTTGTTTTCTCCCCAATCAATTCTGCTCAGATGTTATTGAAACATATACTAACACAGATAATATTCAAGTTGTGGAGGAGGACTTTGTACCTTTTTCAAATAAACTCTCAACAAAAGAGCCCGAGTGTGCTGGAGGGTATTGGGCAACTAAACTTGCAATGCTTGAAAAAATGAAAACTCTAAAAAAACAATATGCATGTATTTCAATTAGAATTATTGAAAATTATGAAATCCCACTAGGTGTAATATTTGTTCGAGAGAGTGTAAGAGAAGCAGTAACTAAGAAGCCTATTTTTATAAGTACCAATAAAGAAGAATTTGAACAATTTTTAAAAAATTACAACTCTATTCATTTCAACTTTTACGAAAAATCTAAATTTGTCCAAGAAATCTCAACTCTTAAACACCTCTACGAATGGATGTAAGTACTACTATATGAAAACTTAATATTAAAACAAATAAAGAATAATAAGACGGATTTCATTATGGTGATAATAATATTATTTACTCCTCATCACCTTCAATAAAATTTTTTACAAATCCTGCAGGAATAAATTTTAAAATTGTAAATGAAATTCGATTTGGAAGTATTTGAATATTATCATTTTGAAATTCTATAAATATGTTAATTAAATTTCTATCATCTTGGACTAATTCATTAAGAAGTAAAGCAAAACTTATTGATTGAATATCCATGCCTTGCTGCATTTCAATTTCATCTAAAGCAGATTGTAATAATGGTCTTGCCATTTCTTCTAACTCATCTCCTAAATCTAATTCTTGTAAAATTGTAGATGCAAATTCTTCTCTTGGGTTTGGGGAATTTAAGATTGCTCTTACATTAAATACTGGAATTCCAATATCTTCAGAAGTCATTGTAGAAACACTATCATCTCCTAGTAATTCTTGAATTGAGATAATTCTCTCATCAATAATATCAAATAAATCACTTTTAATTAGAATTGTGAACACTTCTTCATTTGAACTTAATCCCTCATTAAAATTTTCTAAAGTTAATGTTTTAACATCAGACACTTCTAATTCATCTTCAGTTGAAAATGGAAATGTTACACCTGTATGAAACTCATCGTCTAGCATATACGCTACATTTATAACTGCGTCTTCTGTTTGTGTTAGTGATTGAACATCTAAATACACTAAACCTGCAACTCCAACAAGAGAAAGTAACACAATTATTACTGATGTAATTACTGCAAATACAATTTTTTTAATCATCTTAAAAACTAATATAATCAAGACAATTATTATTATGAAGTATAAAATTAAGCCTATATCCATAATGATATAATTATTTTAAAATTTATATATCTTTGTGCTTACTTATCAATAAACAGAAATTACAAAATAACTTTTTTAGGATTTTTTTTAAATTTACAAACTTGAAGATCTTTTAATAAATAAAAATTAACTATCAAGAGTAGTATGAAACTCAATAATTTTAATTCTAAACCATCATAAGGTAAAAATGAAATAAAGCTTGCAAGTCCTAAATATGAGGCAATAGTAATTGAGCAAGCAGGACAGCCCGCTACTAAAATTCCAAGTGTTGAACTAAGTCCCCCAATTCCATTTTGAGTCAAAGAAGTAGTGGAAAAGTAACTCACTCTAAATGCTGTTAAAAGAATAAATAATGACAACAATACTGAAATTAAAATTTGTAAAACCCACACAAGATTATAATATATAATTCCATAATTTACTTTAATTAACTCATCTGCCATTTGAGTAGAAAAAAAATATAAAATCAAAGTGTTTAAAATTACAAATAATACTCCATACCTATAATTTGAAAAAACCAGTTTTAGATTATAAAATAAACTTAATAGCAATCCCATTATCATTATGAAAATTCAAAGTTTTAAAAATCTGTGTTACTGAATAATTTGAAAAAAATAAAATCACTAATTAAGATAAAATATATAATTATATATATCCATCAACTAGCCAGTAATTACTTGACATTCTTGGACATAAAAAGGAGTTCCTTGAAGTTCAAGAGCAATTGCTTGTTCAAATGTTGAAATTGGACACGCACCAATAATTAATTTATCATTAATTGCTACACTTGGGGTTCCTGTAACTCCAATACTTTGAGCTTCTTGGAAATCTTGTTGAACTAATTCTTCTCCTCTTCCTAATTGCATACATTCATCATAACTAGCAGCATCTGTTCCAAGCTCAATTGCCCATTCTCTTAAATTAGTAAGAGAAGTAATTCCTTGCCTATCTCTTGCATGTTCTTCAAAAATTTTATCGTGAAAATCATAAAACTTATCAGTTCCTTCCTCTAAAAACACACAGGCACTTGCAAGTGCAGGATTTTCTCCTCCAACTACTGGAAAATGTTTATATACAAAATTTGCAGTTCCATCTTCAACAAATTCCATAAGTCTAGGATATGTTTCCCTGTAAAATCTCTCACAAAATGGACAACCAAAATCACTATACTCTACTAACGTAATTTGAGCGCTTGCATCTCCTTTCAAAGGCCTATTTTCAGTAGATGGTCTTTGAATTGTTGGGTAGTTATCTGGTGTTAACTGCTCGGGAGGTCCATCCTCATATTCTGGAATATTATTTTGAAAGAAATTATCTAATCTTGTAACTTTTTCATTTATTTCGTTCAACATTGAACTCTCTGAGGTAGTTTGATGAGTAAACATAGTAATTAATACTACAGTTAATAATATTATGACAACTCCTAGTAATCCGATAATTGCAAATAGTAATATATTTGAACCACCATTTGAGTTTGATTCTTTACTTTTTGAAATAATTTCTTTAGGAGAAATTTCATCTGAATTTACTTTTTTTACTTTAGTCTTAACCATTTAGTAATTTATACTAACAAATAAACTATTTTAAAAGTAACTATTCACTTATAATAAAAACAATAGAATTTCAAATATATAAATTAGAAATATTTTGTTGTTAATACAGTTCGAACGAACTTTGGTTAGACGATATTCTTCATTTCTTAATCTTTTAGTATTTGCAGGCTGAAATAGTCGCAAAAGCTTCTATCTTACACCTCAAACCTATCAAACTTGTCTTATACAAGCGGATAATGTATCTTTTTTAGAGGAAGGTTTCGTGCTTAGATGCTTTCAGCACTTATCCTTGATGGCGTAGCTGCTCTGCGTGCTCAAATGAACAACAGATAAACCAGTGGCCACGGCAGACCGTTCCTTTCGTACTAAATCTGACTTTCTCGCAGATACTAACACTCCAAGCAGATATTATACCAACTGCCTCACAGCGTTGTAAACCCAGCTCACGAACCCTTTTAATGGGTGAACACCCCCACCTTTGGTAGCTTCTGCACTACCAGGTTAGGATGAGCCGACATCGATGTAGCAAACCGCTCCGTCGCTGTGAACGCTCAGGAGCGACAACTCTGTTATCCCCGTGGTAACTTTTCTGTCAATCCAAGGCCCCACTAAGGAGCACATTGGAGATCGATAGGCCATGATTTCTCAATTAAGATGAGTATTAGGGTCATCTCAATAAAGCCGGCTTTTGCCCTTGCACTCTACGATGGATTTCTAAACCATCTGAGCCGACCTTTGGGCCCTGCTGATATTTTTTCAGCAGGGTGCCACCCCAGCCAAACTGCCCACCAACTACTGTTTCTCATATAGAGATAAGCAGTTAACTTCATATTGGCAAGTATTTCACTTTTGCCGTAGCTCCTTGCTACAATATGAAATTAACCACAATAGCAGGCTGCAGTAAAGTTCAACGGGGTCTTTACTTCCCACTTGGAGTCCTCGGCCTTTGCACCGAGATGGTGTATTCAGAGGGTTCTAGGTAGGGACAGTGACGAACTCGTTACGCCATTCATGCAAGCCATCATTTAAATGGCAAGGCATTTCGCTACCTTAAGAGAATCATAGTTATTCCCGCCCTTTACCAGACCTTGGCCGCCTTGAAAAGCAGTTTAAGTTACTGGCAGTGGGCAGACTTCAGGAACTATACACATCATTACTGACTAGCAGTTCCCTATGTTTTAATTAAACAGTCGGACCATCTTTGTTATTGCACCCTAACATTGCGCTAATTAAATATGCAAATTAGGGACCACATATACCGAAGATTTGTGGCTAAATTGCCGAATTCCCTTACCTAGATTATTCCTTCAGGACTTAGGCTTCTCACCTAGGGGCACCTGTGCCGGTTGTGGGTACATTTACTTAAGATCGAATTTGTTTTATTTTCAATGAATCTTGGTGTTATCGTACATTAATCATCACAGTTTCAACAACTTCTCGTGGTGACCACTCTCCATTGTTGTATCCTACTTTAGCCAAGCATGCTTGACTACGATTAACCAAAACTGTCTAAAACAAACCTTGTGTTGCCATATCTACTTAAGTAGTGCAGGAATATTAACCTGCTTCCCTTTCTCATAGTCCAATTAGGATTTAGATTAGGAATGACTAACTCTTCTCTGATTAACATTGAGAAGAAACCCTTGCCCTTTCGTCCACGGTGACTCTCACACCGCTCATTTCCTACTACCGCCAGGATTCTTGTTCCAATAAGGTCCACCACATCTTCAAACATGACTTCTACCCTTATTAGACACTTGCCTATCTTACATCTGTCGAACAGATGAACCACAGTATCGGTAATTACTTTAGACCCGATTATTTTCGGGGCAGATACTCTCGAAGAGTGAGCTGTTACGCACTCTTTAAAGGATTGCTGCTTCTAAGCAAACCTCCTCTTTGTCTTCGAATATCGACACCCTTTACCCGTTATCACTTGAGTAATATTTAGGGACCTTAACTGTAGTCTGGGTTGTTCCCCTCACGGTACGCAAGCTTACCCCACGCGTACCCGTTTCCTATCTTCTACGAAGTTGTAACATTCGGAGTTGGACAAACGCATGAAGGGCAATTAGCCCCCCAAAACGCTAATCCGTAGCTCTACCTTCACAACATTCTCAGATAAGGCTTGACTAAGGCCAATTTTGGCAAGAACCAGCTATCACGGAATTCGATTGGCTTTTCACCCCTATACCCAGGTCATACGAACTCATAAACTGAGTACCGCTTCAGGCCTCCACAAGATTTTACTCTCGCTTCACCTTGCCCAGGCATAGATCATCCCGTTTCGGGTAACTTTCTTATAACTAAGGCGCTATTAACACCCTTGTCCTCGCATGCTGCGACAACTTGCTTTCGCTACGACTTTCATCTCGCTATAAAAAAGAACTCCCTGGCCCGTTATTCAGAACGTACGTTAGAACACCTAAATGCCCTAACATGCTATCTCTACTATGTTTCAGATCTTTGCAAGTTCTTTTTAGGAACTCTTTTCAACTTTCCCTCACGGTACTAATACGCTATCGGACTTGTGATATATTTAGATTTGGGGGTTAGTGCCCCCCATATTCATGCCCAATTTCCAATGGACACTACTCAGGAAACCCTCTATTGCCAAAAAAATAATTATACGGGACTATCACCCTCTAAGGTTATGCTTTCCAACATATTTTAATGTATTTTTTTGGGAATTCGAGGACCATACACCACATCTCTTTTGTATTGCTACATAAGATTCAGTTTGATCTGTTTTGCTTTCAGTCGCCCTTACTTACAAAATCTCAATTGATTTCTTTTCCACCAAGTACTAAGATGTTTCAGTTCCTTGGGTGATGCTCTCGCTTAGCGAGTAATTGTGAAGACACATTCAGGAATCTTAGGTTCAAAGGAAGTATGCTCCTACCCTAAGCTTATCGCAGCTTACCACGCCCTTCTTCGCTCTACAAGCCGAGTCATCCACATAATAGATTGTTCAGAAATGAATTTTTTATTAGGAAGAAAAAACTTTGTTGTTTTCTTTTATCGTCTAACCATCATTAAAAATTACATGAGTAATTTTTTCCGCTCTTCGTAAGTAATTAAAATTACTCACTGCATTAAAGTGGACCCGTCGGGATTTGAACCCGAGGCCCCCGCCTTGCAAGGGCGGTGCTCTACCGGACTGAGCTACAGGCCCATACCATTTTGCACCATCCTTGTGGCTGGCGATAATAATCAATAACACAAATCTCTTTATAAAGATTTTCCCCTTGTGACATCAATCCCACATATATATTTAAAAATAAAATTTAATTCTCTCAATTTAACAGGCCAAATACTTTTTTTATGCCCTCTTGCACACGCACATTAATTAGATCCTGTGGTCTAGTCTGGATATGATAATAGCCTCCTAAGCTGTAGATCGCGAGTTCAAATCTCGCCAGGATCGTTAATTCAAATAAGATAAATAAAAATTAAATCAATTATATTACAAAATATATACAAATTCTTTCTCACTTGAAAATTTTTGACTAAATGTATGACCTTTGGAATGCTTAAAATTTTTTAAATTTTCTTTTGAAATTAATTCAAAACCTACGATATATTTTACGAATTCTCCCTTCAACTCCTTTGAAGCGTGACCCTCAAGTTTATATGAACTTCCTAATCGTTTTGCAAATACAATTTCAATTCTTTCAAGCTTTTCATCTTTAGGTATCATCTCTTTGTGAGAAATAGGTAAGATATCAAGAACTAATTTATCCCTACAAACAAATTCCAAATATCCTTTGAGTTCTTTACTCCAAAATTTAGCAAGAGTTGAATCAAATAACCTCATTGAAACTTTACATTTATAATTAGGGATTTTATCTTGAGGTTTTAACAGTCCAAAAAGTCCATCAAAAATCAGAACTGAATCATTAAATCTTTGTTTTTCAATTTCTGAAAAAGAATCAAAATCAATAGAATTATACATTACGCCAGACATCCTGTCAATTACAGACATACACTCCTCATCTTTTAAAGCAGCCATAGTTGAAATAGCATCTTTTAAATTTTCACCATTCAAATTAAAAAACTTAAAAATCTCTTCTTGTGATAAATCTCTTAATATTCTTTTAATCTCATCAATAATCAAATCTCGTTGAGGTTGTAATTTCAAAAAATAGTTATTTTTTTTCATGTTAGACACAAATCTGTATATCAAATTCTCATCTCCACCACTTGCTTTTCCTTCTGAATTAGGAATACAAATAATATAATTAACCATAATAAGTACATTTAAAAATTTAACATTTATAAATATATTTTTTTAAATTCAAAATAAATAATAATAATAATTATTATAATAATAATAATAATAATGAACACGTATAAAACATTTAAATTTTAACTTCACAACTCCGATTTTTAGAATTAATCTCTAGCTCTTGCTTAAATATTTTAAATATTTTGTCAGCACTTCTCATATCTTCATGAATAACTCTAACTTCAAAATCTCCTGCCCCCAAATAAATAACATTAACCTTGTCATATTGAGTTTTTTTAATTGAACTTGTAATTACCTCCCTTACTCTTACCACTCCATCTTCTTTAATTGATGATAATTCAAATGTTCTCTTTAGAATCTCTTCTTCGGGCTTAATCTTATCATTTATAATTTGAACAAATATCTCTTTTTCAGCATCATTTAATTTTTTAAACACTTCAATTTTAGAGTTATCAATCATTATAGCATAAAGCATTTCAAATACGAGGTCGAACTCCTCAAAAATTTGTTCATACGTTTTTTCAAACAATTCATCTTTAGATACATTAATTTTTTTTGCAATTTCTTCATACATCCTATCAGCAAATTCTTCTTTTTTAATTTCTTCTTGCTTTCTTTTTCTAGCTTGCAGATTAACTCTTCTAAGTGATACATCAATTCTGTTTTGATTTTTATCAACTCTTAAAATTTTACAAATAATATGTTTGTCTTCAACCACATGGTCTCTTAAATTTCTAATCCTTCCAGGGGCAACTTCTGAGATAGTAAGAACTCCTTCTTTATCATACTCTGGAATTTTAACAAATACCGAATTCCCATAAATTTTACTTACAATACACAATACATCTTCATTAGGTTCAGGAAACCCTTCTTTAATATATAACATATTTAATATAAAGAATAACTTCTTTAAAAATATATTGTTTAGAAATTTTAATTTAGTCATTAGATAATTAGAAGATAGATTTTTTTCAATATTTAAGATAACTAAGAATAATAATTAGATAACAGTTATAGTGAAAAATGAATAAACTGTAAAGTCTATACTACTTAAAAAAATTCTCTAATTCCTCAACTACATTTTTAGAATACCTTTTTTTATCAATAATAATTGAAGTATTAGTAAATAGTTTCCTAAGTACTCCTTGTCTTTTTTCAAGAGAACTTAAATGTAAAAATTCACCATTTAATTCTAAAATATCAAAAATTCTCATGCCAATTATAATGTTAGATTTTAAATTATGAGATTTTGTCATTATCCTCTTTGAAAGTTCTTGAAATTTAACTTGTTTAAAATTAGATTTTTCAAACCCCACACATTCAGCATCAAATACACAAGAAGTATTTGAAAAATTTGTTTCAATAAAATAAACAATCTCTTTAAATTGAGAGGTCAAGTCCTCCAAATTTCTTGAAAATAACTTGACATCACCAAAATCATTTTGAATAATAAGTCTCAATCCATCATATTTATAATCACAAAAAAAAGGAAACTCCACTTTTGAATTAATTTCATCAAATGAATACAGTCTAGGGCCCAACATAACTTTTATGGGCTTTCCAAAAATTATTGGTGGATTAAATAAATTAATTATATCTTCCTTTAATTTATCATATGATACTTTATAAGAAACATTATAAGAGTATAAAGAATCAAACAAGTCCTTAAAACCTTTAAATATTTCTTTTTGAAATTCTTGAACACTCAACGCATTATTCTGACTCTCAAGATTATCATTTGAAATAATTACAATGTTTATGTAGGGAAAAAAAGTTAGAAGATTAGAACTATGATTTTGAGAAATACTAATTTCTGATTGATTAAATCTATATAACTTATTAAAAATACTACCAATTAATTTTTCTCTATCAATTAACTCAAATTTATACCCTAGTTTCTCACAAACACTACCTTTTTGATTTTTTACAGATTTTAAAGATTTACAATTTACATTTTTAAAATCTCTACTTATTTTAACATCACCACTTCTAATTGCAGTTTCAAAATCCGATTTATTATAATCTAGATAATTGTAAACATGAGAACTGAAAAAATGATTGATTTTTACATATAATCTTTCACTTTGAATAACTTTTTTGTATTCTTCTAAAATATCAATATTTATTATAAATCTCTGCAAAGAATCTTCAAAATAATGTATGGAACTTAATTTGGGAAAAAAAGCAAACACAAAAGCATCATGAATTATCCCCTCATTAGCTCCGATTTTTAACAAATCTGCCAAGTATGCAACTAGGACTTTTCTCTCTTCTAATGAATTTGTCAATGATAAAAGTTGAAGAATTTTATTTTTTCTATATAAGTTTGAATTTTTTCCCGAAATTTGAGATATTTCAATAAGAATTTGAGAAAAATCTTCAAGCATCAAAAACGATTTTTCTTGGAAAATTGATCTATTTTTAAAATTCACATCTAAATTTTCAAGAGTCTTATAAATATCCCCTGTGCTATTAAATTCTTTTTCAATTATCATCCTTGATACCATGTAATAAGAAGACAATGCTTCAAATACTGTTTTTAATGAAATTGAAAACTCTTTTTTTGAAATTTCTCTTGCAAAATTTCCAGACATAATATCAATCATTAAAGTCACATCACTAGGGTCAAAAGACATTAAAAAATCACTCAAAATTTGGATTTTTATTAATTTTTTAGAATGTGCTTTTAAAATTAAACACAATTTAGAGAACTCTTCAAAAGTTACTAGTTCATAATTATAATTGGCATTTGAGATCTTTTTTTTTAAATTCATATATATCTTCCCCTAAATAAATTTATTTAAATAGCCCGATGTTAAAAGTAATTAATTATCTTAACAACTAGTGTGAAGAATGATTACTTTAAATATCTACCATGTATAATTGAGAAATATTTAAATACTTTGTAGTTTTATAAGTAATATGGAGATCTTGATTGCAATAATAATAGGAATAGTATTTATATTATTATTAGTTCTATTTTATCATTCTCAATCTTTTTGGATAGTTAGTTTTTATAGGAGAAAATTTGGATACTCAAATATAATATTTGAAATAAAAGAAGATGTAAAAGGGAGGATTATTGAAAAAGGATACTTCTCTCAAAATCAAGAAATTTTGATACCAAATGCTTTTAAAAATTTAAGAATTAGTGAACAAAGAAAATACTCTCAATGTTACAATATATTAAAATTTCAAACTGAAAACTCAAACTGGGAGTTATTTTTCTACATCGTCAAAGAAGGGTTTACATATAATGAAATCCTCTCAATTAGGACGTTCCCAAAATATAAGATTATCTCTCAAGAAGCAAGTGTTGAAAGAGTAAATGGATATATCTCAATTTTCTCAAGTAGCAGATTCCTTTGTGAAATTTTAGAAGAGAAAGATTCAATTAATGCATTTGAATGGATTATCAGAACAAATACTGATTCGTTTTTAATTCAAAATAATAATCTTACATTTAAATTGTTCTGTACTAAAAAAACAATTAATCAGAAAAAAATCTTAGATTATATTAAGGTTATAAATCATATTAAAAATAAAGTATTTGAGAAAGAAAATCTAAAATTATAATCAAATTTATAAGGAAACAAGTTATTTTATACAAAGTATAATAAATGTTTTCACGTTCATAAATATATGGAAAAAAGACCATTATTAAAATTAGGTATTGATTCTTATGGAGTATCTATCCCTAAAACATGGCTTGAACAGTTAAATTTAATTGAAGGACAAGAATTATATCTAAAAAATCATAATGATTTTATCTCAATTCATACACAAAACATTCAAACTGAAGAAAAAAATGCAATTATTTCATTTGATGATATCTCTTTAAAAATTTTTAATAAAATACTTATCTCTTACTATATAAGAAATTATTCAACTATTACAATAGAAGGAGAAACTATTCATGAGAGAATTGACTCCATAAAAGCATATATTTCTAAACTCCCATCTCTTGAAATTATCGAAATTCATCCCAACCAGTTAGTTTTAAATAATTCTCTTAGTAATCATAACGATTTAAATAAACTTATTAACTTAATGAAGAATTCAATTTTTTCAATGTATGAATTATTAATCTCTAACAATGAGTCTCATTCAATTAACAAAAATCATACTAAAATTACATTACTAGATAGCACTTTAAACCAACTTTATTTTTCCTCAATTAAACTTCTTCATTATAAAATCGAAATTGAACAAGATTTTACAACTCTAAAACATATTTCATACCATACTAGAATTGTGTCTTTATTAGAAAAAATAGGAGATATTATTAAAAGAATTTCAAAATATATTAACAAAAATAATAGTCTTAATGAAAATTCCATTTTAGAGAATCAAATGAGTAACAATAATTCCATTCAAAAAGAACTATTTGAATACTTAAAAGAATATCACAAATCATTTGATTTCTTTGAAACAAACTCTTTTGCAAAATCAACATTAAATAATCTCAATACTCTTCAAGATAAGAAAAATACCATTCTTAAAATGTTAGAGGATTATACCTATAATCCTACACAAGAAGCTAGTGAGTATCAAATTCAATTAGTAGTTTCACAATTAATTAAAGATCTACTGGGAACATATGATGAAATTTTAATTATCACGATTGATTTTGTAATCGAATAAAAATTTAAAATTATCGTTTAAAAACAAATTCTAATATTTAACTACTAAAAAATTATTAAAAATCTCTAAAAAATAAATTCTCAAAATAATATATAATGAAAAATCAAATTCTCCTAACTCCAGTTGATGAAATAGTAACCTATATAAAACAAAACCCTAGTAAAACAATTTCAGAGATTTCGAAAGTTTTTAAGATTAAAGAAGATATAATTGATAAGTGGGTTACCGTATTAGAAGAATACAACATATGTAGAGTTGAATTCCATGGACTTGAGGGTAGAATAGATTATTGTGAAGAAATAGGCAAAAAGAAAAACATTAAAGTTGAGCAAATCAAAGATTCTTTTGTAAAAGCTTGTTATTCTAGAAAAATATCTACTGAAAAGATGAAAGAATTATGGAATCTTTTTTTTGTAGAATATGAAGAAGAAATTAAAAAAGAATTTGAAAAAGAGTGTATAGAAAAAAAACTCGACAAAAGAAAAATCCCTTTAGCATGGGAAAGATTTAAACAGACTAATAAAACACTATAAAATGGCAATTGATTTTGAAGAATTTTTAAATAAGGCTCTTTCTACAAATACTAAAAAAGATGATATTTTTGACCTGGACTTAGAAGAGGATGAAAAAACTACTAAAGAATTAGAAACAATTTCAATTCAACCACTTTTAGAACAAATTTCAAAACTTAAACAAAAAGCACTTGAAACTCCTCAAAAGTTTAAAGAAATATATCAAAAATTTGAAGAATTTGAAAAGAACTATCCTCTTTACTTTATTGATATTCAATCCTCTTTATATGAAAATCAATCATTGTTAAAAAGTAAATACCTTAGTGAAATTTTAGAAAAAGAAAATAAAAAGCTCGTTGATATTAGAAAATTTTTTGAAACAGAACTAGAACTAATTTCTCAGCATATTGATGAAAAAAAATTTAAAAATGCTCACGATAGAATTAATAGTATAAATTATGAAATTTTACAAATACCAAAATCTTATACTGATCTTAAAATTGAATTTAATACTAAAATTCAAAAAATTATCTCTACATATTACTTTGAATTAGAAAGATCTAAAAAAAAACTAGCATTTCTCTATATTGATGTAATGAAATTAATATTAAACCAAAAAACTTTAATTTTCACAACAATTTACAGAGATGAATTAGATGAATTAATTCAAGACATTCATACTTTATTTTTAAAAAAGAGAATAGAATTAGATATGTATTTAAGCCGATATATTTCTAAATTTATTCTCTTTACAAATAAACTTATTGAATATAGAAAACAAATTCAAATTAAAACTGAACAAGAATTTAAGAAATATTTTTCATATTTAGAACAAGAATTTAAAAAATCAATTCAAAAAAATAAAACTTACCAAGCTCTAATTATTTTAGAAGTAGCACATTTATTACTTAAAAAAGAAACTATCTATAACCAAGAGTTAAAAATATCCTACTTTTTAAAATTAATTGAATTAAAAAAAGACATAAATACCCTTAGCTATAATACTAGAAAAGGATTTAGTGAAGAAGAATTAACTTTGTGTTATGCATATTCAAAATTTAATTTGATTAATTTAATTCAAAATTCAATAATTAGATACAATAAAAATGAAATTAAATCAATTATTAAGGAAATTTCAAATCTTGAAAATATCTCAATAAAACATAAAAAAATTTTAATTTCAAAACTTGAAGCTAAAATAAATATAAATTTAACTAAAAACTAAAAATGAAATTACTAAAAAAATATGAGGTTTTTTTTGAAGGTGTTGGAATCCCAATTATGATTTATGAACAACCTAAACAATTTATTCCAACATATGAAGTTGGAATTTTAGAACTTGGTAAATATACACAATTAATCATTAAGAAAATTAAAGAGGACTTATTAAGAGAAGGAGTATTAGATTCTTTTTCAAGACAAACAAATGTTGGATATGAAGAGATAAAACAAGCTTATATGGATAAAATTAAAGAACTATTAAATTATTATTTTCCTAATTTATCTTTTGATGATAAATCTAAAATTTTAACAGTAATATTACAGACAAGTTTTGACTTAGGTTATGTTGATATTTTGGTAAGTGATTCTCAAATTGAAGAAGTTACTATTAATGGAGCTAAAAGTGAAATTATGGTCTATCATAGACAATATGGTTGGTTAAAAACTAATTTGAATTTTAAAAATGATGTTGATATTAGAAATATTGCGACTAGAGTAGCGATGGAAAATAAAAAAATTTTCTCAAATTTAAATCCTCTTCTAGATGCGCATCTATTAGGGGGACATCGTGTCAATGCTACACTGTCTCCCATCTCAACTGAAGGTTCAACAATGACTATTAGGCGTTTTTCTGACACACCATGGACAGTATGTGATTTAATTCGAGCTAGGACTTCAACTCCATTGGGCCTTGCATTAATTTGGCTTGCAATTGAAAATGAATTTTCTTTAATTGTGGTTGGAGGAACAGGGTCAGGTAAAACATCATTTCTAAATGCAATTTCTGGATTTATACCAGCTGATCAGAGAATTATCTCTGTTGAAGATACAAGAGAAGTCAGACTCCCTGAATATGCACACTGGGTTCCCATGGAATCTAGAGCTGCAAATCAAGAAGGAAAAGGAGAAGTTTCTATGCTTCATTTAATAGTTAATAGTCTTCGTATGAGACCTGATAGAATTTTAATTGGAGAAATTAGACGTAAAGAAGAAGCTGAAATTTTATTTGAAGCTATGAGAACCGGACACAGTGTTTATGGAACTTTTCACGCAAATACTGCTGAAGAAATGGTTTTACGTATGTCTTCATCACCAATAGAAATCCCTAAAATAACATTAAATTCATTAGGACTCATTGTTGTACAACATAGAGATAGAAAATCAGGTAGGAGAATTACACTTCAGATAGCTGAAATGACACCTGAGGGGAATAGTAGAGTAATATTTCAACATAATCCTAAAATTGATGATTTAGTACTGAAAAGAAAACCTAAATATTTTATGCACAAACTAGATGAATTTCATGGAATTGATGAGGAAGAATTTTTAAGAGAAATTAAACACAGAGCTTGGTTTTTAAACGCTTTAAGTGAGGCAGGGGCTGAAGATATCACACAAATTGGAAACTATATTAACCAATATCATAAAAATAAAGATGAAATTTTAAGTTCATTATCTAAACTTATCAAAAAAAAGATGAAACATAAAAAACTTAAACTCAAAGAAACATAATATAATATAAACTATGGTATTTAAAGAATTTATTAGAAAATTAACCTCAAAGTATCCAACATTAAATCAACGATTAAAGCTTGCGGGTTCAACTCAAAGTCCATTTCAATATGTTTTTCAAACGGTATATTTAAGTGCAATGTTAGGAGTTGGTATTTTTATTTTTATATTTATATTATTTTCATCAGAGCCTATTTTTTTAACATTAATTATTGGAAATATTTTATTAGTGCCTCTAATTTATTTATTTTTATTTTCAATAGTTGATGTTAAAGCTACCCAATTGGGAAGGGAGCTTGATAGAGATTTATTGTTTGTTTCAGAATATCTTTTAGTTACATTAGAATCTGGAGTTCCTCTCTCAAATGCTCTATTACAACTTAGTAAAATAAATAGACCTAGTGGTAATTTTTTTGAAAGAATACTAAGAGAATTTAAAATGGGAGAAGATTTAGAAGAAACACTTAATCATGCAATTAGCTATTGTCCTTCAGAAGATTTTAGAAATTTAATTAAAAAACTCAAAGATAGTTTAAATATTGGAGTTCAGCTCGATAAGACATTAGTTGATTTTGTAAATGAAAGTTCAGACAAAAAACTAATTGAAATTCAAGGATACTCTAAAAGATTAAATCCGTTAATTATGATGTATTTGGTGTTAGGAATTGTAATTCCGTCTTTAGGTGTTACTTTTTTTATTTTGTTTGCTGCAATTAGTGGCATGAGTGAAGATATGCTCAGAGTAGTGTTGATGTTTGTATTTTTATTTATGTTTGCATTTCAGTATATTGCGTATTCAAGTCTTAAATTTAGTAAATCAACATTATAATAATAAAAATGACAAGCAACATAATATCACTACAAAATTTGGGTAAGATCTTACTCCCCAAAAAAATTTTCTCACTTGATTTTGCTCATAAATTAATAAACGGATATGAAAGAGTAAATGGAGAAAAATTGCGTTATGAAATAATATTTTATATATATGTAAGTTCTTTTTTTTTAGGACTCATTATTTCGTTTTTATTTTTTGATGATATGTATTATCTTTTTGAAAACAACTTAAATTCATTTCTAAATCAAATTGTAATTTATTCATTATATTTTACAATTATTCAATTAACAGTATATTGGGGGATATTGATTGGCTATTTAATAAAATTTGATTCAAAAATTGCAAAATATGAAAAAAATGTGGAAAAAGACTTACCCTATTTTTTAGATAACTTAATTTCAAATTTAAAAGGAGGATTTATTCTTGAAAAAGCACTGATGAGATCTGTAAGAGATGAACAGAAGGAATTATTTTATGAAGTGACTTTAATAAATGAAAAAATTCTATCAGGAATTTCAGTGGAGCAAGCTTTAGAAGAAATGAAAAATAGATTTAATTCAGCAATTATATCTAGAACTATGTTTTTAATAATTGAGGGATTGAAAGGAGGAGGTAATCTATCTGCTCCGCTTGAGAGAATTTCAAATAATTTAAAAAAATTATATTTATTAGATAATGAAGTTAAATCTAGTGTTGGAGGATTTACAATTATTATTAAAGCAATAGGGGGATTTTTGGCACCCGCCTTATTTGCTCTTGCAATCACATTATTAGTTTTTATAAGTGATTTATTAGTTCTTTTAGAAGCTAGTGGAACGGATGTAGTTTCAATGAGCGAATTACCTGAGGAATTTGTATCATATTTAGTAATATTTTCATATTCAATGATTATTTTAATTTCAATTTTTTCAAATTTAATTACATCTCAACTGAAAAATGAGGCAGGGTACCAAGCACTTAAAACAATTCCAGTTACAATAGTTCTCTCCTCAGTTCTATATTACTACCTCTCAGATATCTTAATTGGATATTTTTCAAATATATTGTAGTATTATTATTAAAAGGATATATTTTTAAATTTGAGAGTTTTGTAAAATTTATGGAAGAATGGAAAGTACTTTCAAAAGAAGAGTTTGAACTAGATACAGAAGGAAATTTCTTGGAAGTTTCATTAAAGGAGCATCCAATTAACCAAGAACTTTTATATGGAATTTCTAAAGGTTGGAAGAATAAAAAAGGGTTTAAGAAATATAAATCAAATATTATTCTTTCTAAAAAAAATAAAGATAAACTTATTACATTGCTCAATACTATGTAATTTTTAATAATTACATTTAATATTTTTTATTGTTAGGTTGTTATTATAAAAAAGTTAAACTAAAACTTATTAAAACTATATTTATATGTAAAGTTATGAAAATATCTCATATAAATGCAATTGAAATTTTAGATTCAAGAGGAAGTCCGACAATTAAAGTTGAAATATTACTTGAAGATGGTTCATATGGAGATTTTAGTGTTCCATCTGGAGCATCAACAGGAATTCATGAGGCTCATGAACTCAGAGATGAAGATGAAAAAAGATTTCATAAAAAAGGAGTATTAAAAGCAATTGGTAATATTAATTCTATAAAAAATGAATTATATAAACGTTCATTTACACAAACTTCGCTAGATGAATTTTTAATTCTAAAAGATGGAACTTCTAATAAATCTAAACTTGGAGCTAATGCTATTTTAGGAATTAGTATAGCTTTTGCAAGAGCTTGTGCTAAATACTATAATCTTCCATTATATGAATATTTACACCGTCTTTATAACAATAAAGGAATGCGAACAAAAACACTCCTCTCAAACCACACTCCTCTTTTATTTTCAAATATTATCAATGGAGGAGAGCACGCTGATAATGATTTGATGGCTCAAGAATGTATGATTATTTGTAATTCTAGAAATATCGAACAAAGTGTTAGAAAAACATCTGAAGTGTATCAATCTCTAAAAAGTGAAATTAAAAAAAAGTATGGATCTGGAAGTACAGGTCTTGGAGATGAAGGAGGATTTGCACCTAATGTGAAAAATATTGAAGATTCATTTAGCCTAATATCTAAAGTGTTAAAAGATTTACATTATACTTCTAATTTTGTATTTGCTATTGATGCCGCAGCTTCTGAATTTTATGATTCTAAAACTAAATTATATGAAATTGAAAAAGGTAAAAAAGTTGATACAAAAGAACTTAATAGATATTACAAGAATTTAATTTTAAAATTTCCACTAATTTCTATTGAAGATTCATTTAGTGAAGATGACTTTGTAGGATTTGCAAACTTTCAAAAAATGATTTCAAAAATTTCTAAAGAAGAAAATCCTTTCCCAACAATACTTAATGTAGGAGATGATTTATTAGTTACTAATCCTCAAAGAATACAGATAGGAATTGATAAAAAATTATGTAATGCTCTACTTTTAAAAATTAATCAAATAGGAACTTTAACTGAAAGTTTTAAAGCTTCTAAACTTGCACAAGAACAAGGATGGAGTGTTATTGTATCACATCGTTCTGGAGAAACAATTGACTCATTTATTGCAGATTTAGCAGTTGCAATAGGAGGAGAAATCAAACTTGGAGCTCCTGGGAGGGGAGAAAGAGTTGCTAAGTATAATCGATTACTAGAGATTTGTAAAAACTTCAATTGAAAATTTTTATTTTTAAAAGTTAATAACAGTTCTCTTGAAAACAGTTTCGTAAACATAAAACTAAGTTATTTTGAGTTTTCTTTTCTATTTCTTAGATTAACTGATTTAGAAAAAATAACTATTTCAAAATTAGATTTTATCATTAATTGATTTTTCTTCTTTTAGAGAATCTTTTGAGTTGATCAATACATGTAATGCATATAAACCCCCAAAAGTAAGATATACATCAGCCAAATTAAACACTCCAAATATAACTAAATTAAATATTGTAAACATATCTCTTACTCCTTCAAAAAATATTCTATCAATAGTATTTGAAATAATTCCTGCTAAAAGAAAAGAAGTTATTAAAGTTCCAAATTCTTTAACAAAATACTGTAAGAATATCAAAATAAATATTGAAATTAAAATTCCCAATATTGCAGTAAATAAAGAATAGAATTCAATACTTGAAAATAAACCATATGCAGAGCCAGTATTAGTAGTGCAACTAGAAAAAAAAAAGTGAAATGAACAAAATTCAAATTTAATTAACTGATCTAGAGTAATTAAAACTAAGATTAATAACATAACAAGTCTATAATCTCTTCTGTATTTATTAAAAAATATAAGAAAATTGCTATAAGTTTTAAAATTAGATTTATTCATTACGAATATATTTAAATAGTTTGAATTTATAAATATTAATATGAAATTACAATTTCACACCCCCCATTTTAAATCTATTTTTAAAAAATCTAAAAAAGGAATTACTACTACAGTCTTTTCTTGGGTATTCATGACAATTATAGGTGGAATACTTATGATTTCTGTATACTCAATATTAAGTACATACTGGACTATTGAACAAGAGAGTAATAATTTAGAATTTGCAAAAACTCTAACTAATACTTTAAATGTTCGAGCTCAAAGTTTAAGTGTGAGTAGTGCAACAGTTTTTAACACTATCCCTTTAATGGGGAATTTAAACGCAAATTTACAATGCATAGAAGGAGAATTTACAAGGCTTAGTATCGATAATTCTGAAATAATCTATGAACCTTTAAATGAATATCTTGATAATTTCCCATTTGTAATGCCTCCAATAGAAAGAGAATTACCACAAAATATATTTTTAGTGTTAGAAAATTTTAACTTCCCAATGTCCATTAGTCCTCTTATTGCAGTTGTTCCAAGAAGTCATATTATTATCATCAATGAAACTCAATCCACTACAAATCAACTTTTTACAAGAGTTTTAGACACTCGAAGAAGTTACCAACAGCTCTCATTTAATCGTTGGAATTTAGAAAATGGGATGAGTACTAGTGAAATGAGAAGTTATTTACAATCATTAAACCCTAGTAGCATTGTATTTGTAGATTTTGATGAAGATTTTATTCACTCATATATTTCAGATGGGTTCTCACAAGAGAGATATCCAGTATATCATATAAAGTCAGAATTTGTCAAAGCTCCTTCGTATATTGATTTAACTAATACTAATAGGATTATTCAAGGAACATTTTCCTACACATATTCAAATAATCAAGATGATTTTAGAATTACTAATCAAAATAATGCAAACGAACCAGAGTTATTTAGATTTTATGATATGAATGATGAAATTTCAATATTTATGTTCTCTTTGTTTTCAACTCCTAGTAATTTTGAATGTGCACATAATTCATTAATTCAAAGAAGCGAATTCACATATCAACTCAGCAAAAATAAAATTCAAATCATACTTGAAAATCCCGAAACAACAAATCAAACATATTGTCAAAGTTTTCAACCCAGCTCTCAAATAAACATTTTTTATGAGAATATTCTATTAAATTTAAATCAAATTTACTCCAACAGGACTCATAATTTATTTACTGGGCAGACTCCAAATCCCCCTTCAAAGATTAATTCAATTGAAAATTATCAATTTAATCTTAACACTCAATCTTGTCAACTTATTTATTAATATAAAATTAACTAGACGTATTAACATTTGAAAATGATGGAAAAAATAATAATCAATACAACCGAGCAAGTTGATGAAATTTTTAAAGAATTTATTGACATATTACCCGAAAATTTTGAAAAAAATCTTATCTCAAAAGCATACGAATTTGCTAAAAAAGCACATTCAACCCAATTTAGAAAATCAGGAGATTTGTATATTACCCATCCTATTGAAGTTGCAAAATTAAGTTATCATTATGGATTAGGTTCTCAATCTATGTGTGCTGCTCTTCTTCATGATGTAGTAGAAGATACTAATACAAGTGTTCAAGAAATTAAAAAACATTTTGGCTTAGAAATATCAATACTAGTTGAGGGCCTTACTAAACTTGGTAAAAATGAAAATAGAGGAAAAACTGATATTGAAAAAAATCTAAGTGAACTACGAAAAATGCTTTTGAGTGCATCTAAAGATATGAGAATTTTAATCATTAAATTATGTGATAGATTACATAATATGCAAACTTTAAGCCCTAGAAGTGAAAAGGCACAACAAAGAATAGCTAAAGAAACATTATATATATACGCTCCTATTGCACAAAAAATTGGGATTTATTCACTAAAGTGGGAGTTAGAAGATTTATCATTTAAGTATCTTTACCCTAAAGACTTTGAAAATATTAAACTAAAATTAGGTGTGAAAAAAGAAAAAAGACTTGAAATTGTTCAAAAAGGTGTTGAAGAAATTAAAGAATTTTTAAAATTAAACTCAATTAGCGATATAACCGTTCTTGGAAGATGTAAAAGTATGTACAGTATTTATAGAAAAATTTCTAAAAAAAAAATTAGTTTTGAAGAGATTTATGATTTATATGCAATTAGAATAATAACCTCAGATATTTCAAAGTGTTATGAAATTCTCTCTCTCTTTCATACTCACTATAAAACTTATCCACATAGAGAAAAAGATTATATTTTACATCCTAAAGATAATGGCTATCAATCACTTCATTTAGTAGTTTACTCAAATATCATAAAATCCCCTATTGAACTCCAAATTAGAGATATTCAAATGCATAAATTAGCAGAGTATGGAGTTGCAGCTCACTGGAAGTATAAAGATGTTGGAAGAGATAAGTTATTTGATAAAAGAATAACATGGCTTAGAGAACTTCTTCAATGGGAACAAGAAAATAAAGAGTCATTTAATTTAATGCAAATTCTAAAGTATAATTTATTTGATAATGAAATTTTTGTATTTACTCCTAAATTTGACATTGTCTCACTCCCCCAAGGAGCAAGAGCTATTGATTTTGCATATAATGTTCACACTGAAATTGGAAATACTGCTGTAAAATGTAAAGTAAATGGGGTTGTGCAAAATTTAGATAAAACTCTTTCAAATGGAGATATTGTTCAAATTATTACAAATCCTAACTCTAAGCCTAGTGAAAAAGTATTAAATATTGCAACTACTAATAAAGCTAAAATTTCAATTAGACAAAGTTTAGGGTTAAAGCTAGGAAATAAACGAGATACTGCTCAAGAAGAGCATTTTAGCGAGATGATAAAATATATTGAAGGGCTTGAAGTATATTCTAAAATTAAAAAACCCTTGTGTTGTAAATTTAAATTTAAAAGTACAATTATAGGTGTAGAGTCCCAAAATAGAAAAGAAATAACAATTCACAATTCAAATTGTGACAATGCTAAATTTAGTCTAAATAAAACAATTAAACTTTTATGGGATAAAGATTTATATGAAAATATCACTCTTGAACTACATTTAAACTCTGACTCTGGAATTTTAGTTGATATTCTAAATACGTTACATAAGTTTAAACTTACTCCTTTAAATCTAAAGAATAAAATATATAAAGATGGGAGTGTCCTTATGAAACTTAAAATTTCTAAAACAGAGACATTTAAAGAACTTATACTAGACCTGAGGCGTATTGAAGGAATCTCAAGTATTAAAGAGAGTAAAGAAGTTTTATAAATTATCAATTATAAAAACTACAACTGATTGACTAGTGTATTTATATTTTCCTTTGATACGTTAGAAAATTGTTCTAAATATTCAATTGCTACAAAATCACGATTAGTTGTCTGGCTCTCCTCTAAGCCATTTAAACTTAAAATTATACCTATAAGTAATAAAGAAGCTACTTGAGGAGTTATTGATGTTTGAGTATATCTAAATTTTTCTGCAACAAGAGTTGAGAATGAATTTGAAAATTCAATGTGTTTGTGGGAAATTTTCTCTTCAAAATAATCAAAATAGTCTGGTTTTTTATTGCCCATAACTCCTTGAATATTTTGTGGAGTAATTGTGGGGTGTAATTCTTTAAATGAAGAAATATTGATACAAATAAATTCTACTTTAGTTATTTGTTCGGGGCTTAAAAATTCAGATATTGAAGAATACATTGGAGGTGTTAATTTACAAAACTCAAACATCTTTTCTTCCATCTGAGATAAAATTTTTTCTTGAATATGATATGCTTCAAATCCCTTTTGAGTTAAAAAATAGCAATATGCTTCACAACTACAAAGAGTGTCAATTGAAGCATGTTTATCAGAAGTTATAACTATTATATTACTTTTAAAATTTGAAAGATCCTCATAAATCTCTTCGTTTTTTTGATATTCCATAATTAACATTAATATATTTCTTCTTTTAAACGTATTTATTATAATATGAAAATAAGTGAAAAATATTTTAAATACATTATGATTTTTAATTATATGTTAACATTAAAAAATGTAGGAATTTTTATTAATCAGGCCAATATTGTTGTTTTAAAAAATATTGAATTAGAGTTTGAACCTGAGAAAATTACAATGCTTATGGGTCCAAATGGTGCTGGAAAATCTAGTTTTGTTCAGGCAATTATGGGTAATCCTAATTACTCGCTAAGTGGAAAATTATTATTAGATGAAGAATGTATAACTGAGTTAGAAGTTGAAGAAAGAGCTAAAAAAGGAATATTTTTATCATTTCAACAGCCTATTGAATTACCAGGAGTTACTCAATTACTTTACTTAAGAACAATTGTTGAAAAATATCAAGATATCAAACTTAAACCAAGAGAATTTAGAAAACAACTTGATGAGGCTATGGATTTTTTAGAGATGAAAAAAGAATTTAATCAGCGAGAAATGAATGTAGGATTTTCAGGGGGTGAAAGAAAAAAAAATGAGCTACTTCAACTCTTACTTCTAAAACCTAAAATTGCATTATTAGATGAAATTGACTCTGGAATTGATGTCGATGGTCTTAAAATAATTGCAAAAGTAATTAAATATTTACAAGAAAAACATAATACTACATTTATTATTGTCTCCCATCACGAATATTTATTAAAAAACTTAGATATTTCAAAAGTAGTAGTTCTTGATGAAGGAAAAGTTGCTAAAGTTGGGAGTAAAGAATTAGGAATTGACATTTTACAACACGGATTTAAAGGTAAGAAAATAGAGTAAAATGGACATAGAAGAATTACACATTAAATTTAAAGAGATTATTGAAAAATATGATTTTAATTCTCCTCAAAAAGCACAAGAATTAACTGATTATATTGTTAGTAAATCTTCTCATAATGCACAAGATTTATCTGAGCATTTTATTATAGAAATTGAAGAAGCAAAAGTTATTCTTGAGTTTTTAAAAAAAGGAGTTGAATTTAAATATTCAATTCAAACGTCCTAAAACACTCATTTTGTATTATAAAAAGGCAACCAATATTAACTACTTTTAAATTAGAAAAAATGGTTTCTTTAAATTTCTATAAATTTACACCAATTATTAATAGTTTCTCATAAGATTTATATATGGTTTCCACCAAGTTTATTTACACAAGAACGCAAGCTTGTGTAATAAATTAACTAACAAATTCAAAAGTTATTTCTGATAACTTTTTCAAATATTATAATTCTAAGTAACATGTAATTTATTTGTTTATTTACATTCTAATGCTCAAGTAAACTACAATCTACTTTTTGTGTAATTTTGAAATTTTAATTCTATTATTGTTTAATTATAGTATATCACTTTTTAAGATGTAATTTATGAAGTTGTAAAAGTAATATGTATGTAGGAATTGCAATGATAAACAAATGATATACTACATAAAATAAATGATACATAGGAAGATAATCTAATATTGTATAAGTGGTTTGAATTGCATTAATATTATACTCAATTGGGACATAAGTTACTACAAATAAATATACTACAAATGTATAAATAAATGTGATAACCAAATGTTTAGGTTCAGGCTTTATATGATTATAAAAATATACTAATATAATACTAGTCAAGTGAGCTAACAAAACGAGGATATGAACTAGAATTGAAGAATTTAAAGAGTAATCATAATATCCTAAAAAAGAAGTTCCCAGCAAATGTGAAATTATAAAATCAACTAAATATAACATTTGAGCAAATAAAGAAAATATCACTAAAGATGGAATATAATTTTCAAAATTAAAAAGCAATAATATTACGATAATAAGAGGAGAGTGATAACAGAAGTATAAGAATAAGTTTACATCATTTTCAATTCCTAAAATCCAAAATGAAATAAAAATTTGTAAGAAAAAAAAATATAATAATAAACGTAATTTTATTGAAGAAAAATTTCTTAACCTTTTACCTATATTCATGACTAAATAGAGTTGAATAATTTTTATAAGAGTTTATTTTAATTCTAAAGTATAAGTACTATACATCAATAAGTAGTAATAATTTAAAATAGTTAATTTTTTGAGTAATCGAGCTAAATATGTAAAATGGATGAAAAACAATTATTTGTAAAACGCTTTGAAGAAAAATTAGCTCAAAATTTAGATATGAAAACAATTCAAAATTTAAAAAATGGAGATTTTGAATTTAAAAGAGAACTTACTCAGGATTACGAAACTTTTAGACTTGAAAATTTACCCAGCTCTTTTTCAATATATGAAAAAATTTGTAACATAAGTCAAAAATTATTACCTATTGAACCCGATAAAAAAAGTAAAGAAGAAATTGAAGGACATATTGAAAATTCACATCTTCATATAACTCCAATGGGGGTTATGAGTTTTACAATTCTAGGAAGTCTTTTGCTATTATTGATAGGTTTAGGACTTTTTATTCTTGGAAGAAGTGCATTAGCATTTGGATTTATCATTTTAAGTGTGGCTGGATATTTTATTCTACAAAAAATTCCTGAATTATTCGCAATAAATTTTAAAAATAAATCTAATGACCAAATTATTACTGGAATATTTTATATTGTTGCTTATATGAGATTTAATTCAAATTTTGAACTAGCTACAGAATTTGCTGCAAACTATCTACAACCACCTCTTTCATTAGATTTTAAAAAAGTACTGTGGCAACTAGAAACATCTCAGTTTCCAAGCTTAAAAGTAGCTTTTGATGAATATTTAAAAAAATGGAGAGATGATAATTTAGAATTTTTAGAATCTATTTATTTAATTGAATCTTCTTTATATGAATCAGATGAAAGTAGAAGACTCACCTTACTTGATAAATCTCTAGATATTATACTACAAGGAAATTATGAAAAAATGCTACATTTTGCACAGGAGTTGAAAGAAAAAATTTCATCATTTAATATGCTTGGAATCGTTCTACCTATTTTAGGTTTAATTATCTTACCACTTGCTGCATCTTTTTCTAATCCTCAATCAGTATTTGAAGTAATGATTATTATGTATAATATTTTAATCCCAGTATTTGTTGGATACTCGGGTTTTTCACTCATGAAAGATAGACCTGGTGGAAATACTACACTTTCAAGAAATTCAATTAAAACAGCTAATTTATGGCAGTGGTATTATAAAATTGGAGATAAAAAACGATTTCAGTTTCCACCGATTTTTACTGCACTATTTTTAGGGACAATTTTATTTATTTTGGGAATATTTCCACTTTTAGCTCATATTGGGTACGATGATTCTACTTGTCTAAGTGATTTAGAAATTAATCTAAATGATAGATTTAGACTCATTTTTGATCCAAGAGATACTGGTAATGTTTTTGGAACATTTCAAAATTATGCAAATCTTGTTCAAGAAGATTTATTTTGTTATGGACCATATGGAATCTTCCCTGGTCTTTTAAGTATATTAATTCCAATTAGTCTTGCATATATGTTAGGGACATATTTTAAACTAAAAACACAACCATTTATGCATTTACATGATACTACAAGACTTTTAGAAAGACAATTTTCTACTGCAACATTTCAACTTGGAAATAGACTCAATGAAGGAATTTCTGCAGAACTTGCTTTTGGAGCTGTAGCTGATACAATGAAGGGGACTCCAACGGGTGATTTTTTTTCAATAATTGATAAAAATATTAAATTTAATGGTATGAGTATTGAAAAAGCTATATTTGATGGCAAGAAAGGAGCAATTTTAGATTATCCTTCTGAATTAGTTATCTCAAGTATGAAAATATTCATAAGGGCAGTTGAAAAGGGTCCCGAGATTGCCGCTAAAACTTTAATTGATTTATCAAGATATTTAAGTGAAATGCATATGGCAAATGAGAGAATGAAAGATTTACTTGCTGAATCGGTATCATCTATGAAAGGCCAAGCTAAATTTTTAGCTCCTCTTATCTCAGCAGTTGTAGTTGCAATTGTAAGTTTAGTAAGTTTAATTATGGGTCAATTATCAACAAGTATTGACGATTTAGCATCTCAAGCAGATGGGGCTGCTCTTGGGAGTTTTTCTATTGGGAATGGAGTTCCGACATTTTTATTTCAAACAAGTGTTGGTTTATATCTACTTTCTTTAATTATAATTCTAATTTTGATTATTAGTCAATTAGATTCAAATGCAGACCCAATTCACGTTCAAAATGAACTTGGAACTACTATGATCTCATCAATTACTAAATATGCAGCAGTGGTTGGAATTGGAATTGTTTTATTCTCATTTGTAGGTGGTAGTGTACTTGCAAGTTTATAGATTAAAAATAATAATAAAAAAGTTAATCCCTCAATTGAACTAATTAATAATTTAATTAGAAACCATATTAAGAAATATTTAAATAAAATTTTCAAATAGTGAATCAATTTCTTGAGCTAATATATAATCTAAATTAGTTAATTTGTTTCCTTCATCATGCGTTGTTGTAGTTATTTTTATAAATTTATACCCATATAATAATGTATCTGGATGGTGATCTAATTCTTCATATAAATCAAATAACTGTATTGCAAATTTACTTGCCTGTTTAAAATTATTAAACTTAAACTCTCTACTTAATGTATTATTTTCTTCTTTCCAATCATTTAAAATTTGTCCCATAATATATAATTATTTAATTTTTAATATTTAAATCTCTCTTCCAATGCTCATATACTAGGTCTCTAATTGAAATAGTAAATAAACCTTCTGCAAGAGATGGATGTGGAGAAATAGTATTTGATAAGTCAAAAAGTGTTTTTTTATCTTCAATATAAGGAACAATTATCTGATTTAAATTAACAGCGTCATTTCCAAAAATATGGCATCCTAAAATTTCAAGAGTTTGAGAGTCATAATGAATTATACAAGTACCTTTTAGTCCTTTTGCTTTTCCATATACTGTGGTTTGAAATTCTTTAGTGTATGTCTGAAAACCAACTCCTTCTTTTTTTAATTGTTGAGATGTTTTCCCACATCCTGCAACTTCACAAGAACCAAGATATATTCCATACGGCATATAGTCTTGAGATAATTGAGATTGTTCATTTAAAACAATTTGTTTAAATACTTCTCTTGCTTCAAACCCCGCTCCATGCCTAAGTAAAGATTTTCCTGTGCAATCTCCAATAGCATACATATGAGAAGTATTCACAATTTTATATGAATCATCGGTTTGAATGAATCCTCTATTATTGAGTGTTATATTTGTGTTTGAAAGATACAAGGAGTCAGTGTTAGGAGTTACACCTAAAGCAACTAAAATTCTTGGAGTAATATGCGTTTGAGATAATTTTTCTTTACTGTATTCTATTTTAATCATTGAGTTTTTCTCTTCAACATGCTCAATTTGAACTTTTTTAATAATTGCAATACCTAGCCCTTCTAAATACTGTTCAACTTGCTTTTTTAATAAATCATCAATTGGTCTTAAAATCCCTCCTGTTGCAAGAATTGTTACTTCAACTCCATAAGCAGCATATAGAGCACCTAGCTCACACGCAATAACTCCTCCTCCTAAAATAGTATATTTTGAAATTTCATCTTGAGAAAATAAAGCTTCTGTTGATGTATCGTATTCAATAGATTCAATTCCTAAAATCTCACTTGGAACTCTAGGTCTTGAACCGGTTGCAACTACTATTTTATTATACGAAATTATTGTTTCATCTTCAAGTTTTAATGTATAATCATCAACAAATGTAGCATGAGAAGAGAAGTATGTTAAATTTTCAACATTGCCTTTTATCATCATATCTTTAGAATTAAGAGAATCTTGACTAACTTCTTTTAACACTTCTTCTTTGAGTTTTGTAAAATTAATAAAATTAGATACTTTCAACCCTTCAAAATCTTCTTTTCTAAAATTATTTTTGTTTGAATATTTTTGAATACTGTTAATTGTATCATATACTTTAAAAATAGATGCAATTAATTTTTTTGAAGGAATACAACCCCTATTTAAACAAGTCCCCCCTGGTCTTCCATGTCCTATTAAAGCAACTTTAAACCCAAAATTAGCTAACTTTCTTGCTAAGTTTGCTCCCGCTCCGTCTCCTAGAATTACAATTTCAAAATGAAATTTTTTAGATTCATCCATATTTATATGAATAAAAAAAGTCTTTTAAATCTTCGCACACACAAAAAAATAATAAATTACTATATAATTTAAAAGAGATCAAAATTATGTCTTGTAACATTATAATTGTATTATCTAATATCCTTTATTAAATGATACACTAGTCCATTTGATTTTGATTGAGCTTCAACTGAACTTGCTTCAAAAATCATACAATTTTCAATTGAATTATTCATTGCTAAATTAGTACTATTGGTAGTATAGACTAACATTGGATTTTGTGAACAACTCAAATTTTCAACTGAAATTGTTGAAATTGAGTTTATTTGTAAGGCTTGACTAATTAAAAATCGAGCATTATCATTTAAAAAATCTTCATCTACAAATACATTAATAGCCGTATTTTTATTTTCTAAAAGTTCATTACTTAATTGAATTAAACTCTCATCATTTCTGTAGGGAGTTAGATCCTCATAAAATACAAATTGAATTCCATCTAAAATTGCACCATCAAAAGAAGTTCCCGCTCCATCTTGAAATAACCCTTCAGTAAATGGAATATTTCTTGAAGTTCCATCTCCTCCCCCTCCTCCTATAGTTGGAGTTCCAATTATAGAAAAACCAATTACTGATGCTCCCATCACAATTAATAAAATAACACTAAATATTTTAACTGTTCTTTTAGTCTCTCTCTCTCTTTGTTCTTCATACGAAACTGACTTCTTCTTTCTTGAATTATTTTTACTTTTATTCACCATTTTTAATTATTTTTAAACCCAATCACCTTTTCTAGTTAATATCGCATCATTAGATCTTTTTGAAGCATTATTTAAAAATGCTTCTCTAAATTTATCTAAAGCAAATAAACCTTCTTTTTCATCTCTAAGTGATTTATTTCTAATTACATTATAGTTTCCATCAATTAAGATTTCATTCATTTCTTCCATGAAAATGTTTAAAATTTCCTTGGCTTTTAAACTAGCATTTTTAGAATCCATTTAATTATACCAAGAAAAGAGTATTTAAAAATATTTACTTTCTAAAAATATATTAAGAAGTTGTTGGAAATAAAATATTTCTAATTAAAATATATGCTGCCCCCATTTGATTATTTGGAGAAAATCTTTGTGAAAAATATTTTTCACTTATTCTAGCATTTAATACCCCTCCTTGAACTTGACAGCTAATATGTTTACCGTATTGTAAACTTTGCGAACTTTCAAAACCATAAAATCCAAATAATTCTCTACACAAATTTGAATTAGCCCCTTCAATTCTAAGTAAATAAATTGGTAATGTTGTAAAGGAATCTTCTGCGTTGAAAATATTTCCACTCTTATAATGCAAAGTTTCACTCTCTTCTGTTAAAGTATATACTCTGCCATCAATTCTTTTTCTTACATATAATCTCTCAGGGGTATAGGAGAATTGGTAATATCCTTGATTCAATAATTGTGATAAACTAAAATCGAAATTACTAATTGCAAACCAGGATGTAGAAGGATTTATGTATACGTAATATTGAGAATTATCTTCTAAAATTACTCTATATTTATTAAAGTTTTTAGGAACTACTTTTTTAGATTCAATAAGCACATAATTATCTGAGCCTAGACTATCTCCATGTTCAGAACCCCAAAATATATTTAAAATCTCAAATCCTTCAGATTCTATCTCCTCTGTCAAATTATCTAATACATCATATACAAAAATTTCATCTCTATCCTCTGAATCATCACGACACGACCCAAATACACGACATCCTATACTCCTCAATGTTCTTGTAACTTCTCGAAACGGTTTTGTCCAACTGCTTGGCTCACTTTCATCTGAAAGATCTTCTTGAGTAATTGTTTTTCCTAAATTTACAATTTCCTGTTCAAACTCTCTACTTCGTAAAGACTGAGAACCTATGTTTTGAATTTGTGAAACTTGAAGACCCGTAAAAAAATCTTCTACAGACACAGATAAAATTGAACTTTCAGACTCAATTGTAGGATTCCCTACTCCAAATCCTATAATTATCGATTCTTTTGAGTCGTCTAAATTTTTATATAAACAATTGGAAAATCCTACATTTAGTCCCCTTATAAACGAAGGTAATGTGGCAAAATTGTCATTAAAACCACAACTAACTGAAAAACTACTCCAGGAACCTGGAACCGAAAACGAATTCCTTAAATCAGTCAAAGAAGTACAAGTCTTAAACAATGGAAACTCAACAAATGTGGCTCTACAAGTAGCATCATCTTTACTGTGGCAAGTGGGATTTTCGTGTGAATAATAAATTAAGTTTGAAATCATATTTCCACCTTGTATACATATTCTTTCATCTTCAATAGAAAATTCTTTTGCCCTATTTGGTATAGCATTTTGTGTGTTTGAAAGTTCTAAATTCTCTTTTTCTAAATTCATCAAATTTATCAATGATTCATCTCCTGTCCAAAAAGAGAGTTCTAGTAAATTATTGTTATTTAATAATTTGACTTGATTTAAAGGGTAATAATCTAGAGGTGTTCTATCTCCTTGAGTTTTTGCACCCATTGATTCAATATACTGCTTAATTCCATTTGAGCCGCAATCTCCCTCTCCAAGACCACCTCTTCCTTTACCCGATTGCTGAACTCCCCCTAAAAGGTTTCCACTTTCATAATTTCCACACAAAATGGCTCTATCTATAATAAATATTCCAGATAGCATTCCACCAGGCTCTTCAATAGTTTTAGTGAATAAAACATTACCTTGTGAATCTACGATACTTCTCTCATCTCTAACCTCACCACTTCCATTTAAGTTTGATCCTTCTAAATCAATAATTGTTTTAGTTGGTGCTTTTTTACATCCAGCTAAAATTATTATAAGAAATAATAGAATAAAAATTACAGTTTTTTTTGAAATATTCATAATTTATTTTTAAATTAAGGTTATAAAAAATTAAACTATAATTATAAAGTAGTAATTTAAATGTTACAGAAATATTAACACCAAGTATTAACTTTTTGAATAAAATTAAATTCATCTAAATAAATCAAATCTAGAAATTCTTCATTTTTTTTAAAATAAATGTTGGTTAATTCTTTAAGAGAAATATAATCTCGATTTTTAATAAGATATAACGTATTTCCAATTAATTTCAATTCTTCATTATTATGATAGTCTAAATAGTTATTAATATGATTTAATGAAATATCTAAAGAAATACCTTTTTCATAATAAAATTTTGAAATTTGAAAATTTTTACATAGAATCTTTGCAAATATAATATCAAACTCTTTACAATATAAAAAATCAAAATCTAAAGTTTCAAATCCTTTTTTCTTGACTAACTTTACTATTTTTTTAACTAATTTTAATGTTTTTGAGCCAATTATATCAGTAGTCATAATTGTATTACTCTTAATTACAAACTCAACGTTAATACTAGGCAATTTTGAATTAAAAAAATCTTGTTTTATTTTTTCTAAGTTATCAGGACTAGTATTTAAATTATTCTTTTTAAAAGAAAGAAAATCATTTGAAGTGCAACCTGTTTTTAACATAAATATGGCTTTTAATTTGGAATTATAAAATATTTCATCTTCTAAAGCACTAAGGGCATTTCTTTCTTTTAGAATAGGGTCTTGAATCATAAGAGGAGAATATTTATCTTTTGAAAAATAATTCGAATTTTTAGTTGAGTTTGGAAAAATTGGTGAAGTGTTTTCTATCTGAAGTATTGTTCCTTTTTGCATATTTGAAAAAAATTCAATAAGTTTCTCAAAATTTCTAAATCTCATTAATAAACACTCAATTGAATGTCCTGAAAAACCGTTTATATAACTCTCAGCTCCATATAAATTTTGACTTTTAAACCATGCTTTAGCAAGTCTAATCTCATTAGATAAGTTTCTATCTTCCTTAATTTGTTTTTGTAAATATCGAACATGATGAATAGAAACATCTGTTGAATTTAAAGCTAAAATAGGATTCTCAAATCTCTGAGTGGGTACGCACTCAAAATTGAACTCACCTAAGTCCTCAATTTTAAAAATCCCACTAACATACATTCTTGAACCCCGCTCAATATTATAAAAAATATTTGAATCATTTAAAATGTTTAAAAGTTGTCTTTCTTTGACTTTATCATCAACTACATCTTGAAATTGAAAAAAAAAATCAATATCAAAATCTTCTCTTAAGTATGTATTTTTTGCATATGAACCTCCAAGCTCAACTTTAATAGAATATGAAAATTTATTAATTGAACATTTAATTTTTTGTAAAAATATCGAGATTAATTGTTCTAAAACTAAAATTTCATTTTTAGAAGGTACGAGTTCTTGTAGAATTTGCTTTTTTAATTTATTATCTATAAAACACATATTTAAAAATAATAATATTAATGTATTTATGTATTTTACTTTTAATTTAATAACTTATTTATATTTATATTAAATTTATACACTCAACTTTCTCTAATTGGAGCTACTATAAATTTATAAAAATAATAATTAAGTAATCCCAAATAAGGAATTCTTATTACTGCTGTCCCTATTACGTCATCTTGAGGAATTCTAACTTCTTTAGACATAATCAGAGGATTATTATCTCCTTTTGTAGTAAAATAAAAAATATTATCTTCAAATTCGATTTCGACTACTCTATGAATAATTGGACCAAAATTCAAATAAAACAGTGACTCTTCCTTTCCATTGGATAGTTGAACTTTGTCTTGACCTTTAAATAAAATAACATCTCCAACCTGAATATTTTTTGGATCTCTTCCATACCCTATTATAACATCCCCCCTATTCATTCCATTTGAAAATTTAAAATTTTGAAAATCCTGCTTGGAAATATCAAGATTATCTTCATAAAAATTACCACATATATCCCAAAAATTTAAATTACTATTTGAATCATCAATTCTATTTCCACAAATCATATCATTATTTAATCTTTGTTCCATTGATTCTGAGACTATTGCAGTTAATGGATATGATGTCTGTAACAAGAATCCTACTAATGGCAATAATATTAATTTAAAAAAAATAAATAAAGTTATAAAAAATAACACATGAGATACTAAATCTTCTCCTTTAAAAACATATTTAATGAATGATTTCAAATCTTTGACTGAGGAGTATGATAAAATCTCTTTTGAAGATTTAATATTTTGTTTTTTACCCATTTAAATAGAAGTAAAGATTTTTTATTTTTATATATTTGTAATATTTAATTAAAGATAATTATTCTTTTGAAAATTTTTTATTCTTAAGTCTAATCTCTTTTTTCTTTTTATTAGACTCATAAAAATCCTCAAAACTTTCTTTTTCATCTTTCATACTATTTTTACTCTTAAGAAGAGTATCTTTGAAAGTTTCAGTTTCTTTCTTACTAATATCATTTTTAAAAGAATCAAATATATTAGAATTTTTTCTACTATTGTCAATATTATCATTGAAATTTTTAGTTTTTTCCTTATTAGTTTCATTTTTAAATTCATCAAACACATTAGAATCTTTTTTAAGAGTTGAATCTATAAATTCATTTAATTTACTTAAATGTGAATCATATTTACTTTCATTTTTTGTATTTGTAACTGTAGAGTTTCCTAAATTTGTAATTGAAGATGATATTGGCGTTTTATTTAAGTCTTTTTTAGGAATTTCAGAGTAAGTACCTACCTTTTTATGATTATCATTTCTACTTGAAGTTGATTTTTTCTTTGCTCCCATTGCAATTAATTGATTATCTAAGTATCCCTTACTATATGAATAATACCCGCCCGCTCCAACTAATAGTACAATAAATGCAAATGCAGAGAGTAGAATAAAATTAAATTCACTATCTTGAGGAACAAATGGTTCTTCAGGTATAAATGGGTCTTCTTCATCAATAGAAGAGGATGAAGGAGTTTGACTATCAATATTTGGAGGAGGAGTTTCATTTTCTAAAGGTTCTATTATTTGTTCTTGAGTTGGGCTTGGAATGAAATCATCAGGAGGAGTTGTATCTAACTCTTCAATTAAAAATACTTCATTTCCAGCATTATCTAATGCTCTAACACACAAAAAATTTTTATCAAATACATCAACTTCTGAATTTTCTTCATAAGGAGTTCTTGCCTGACATGTGTCTTTAGTAGAAGAAGTCCCATAAAATACTGAATGACAACCGGAATTCTCATCAACACATTTAATGATTAAGTTGGTTGATGAAGAACCCATGGTTATAATTAATTGGGGAACTTGGTTATCAAATTGGTAATTTTGTGTAAATTCAGGAGTACTTCTTCCATACAAGTCGACCCCTCTAACTTTAAAAGATGTGTCTTGAGAAAAATCATTAAAAACTTCAATGCTAGAACCAGATGAATTTATAAGAATTTGGGAATTTGAGAACTCGACCATAAAATATGCTAAATCTTGTATATTTGAATCAATTTCCATTTTCATATATGAAGAATTTGAAAAAAAAGTAGTCGGACCTGAAACTGAATTGAATAGATTTACTGAATTGATTGTAGGAACCGTTTTATCAACTGTGATTTGAAATTCATTAGTAGAAACTCTAGATTCTCTATTAGTACATCTCAATACCATATCAACTCTCCCTTCTTCTAAAAAAGGACCAACATTATTGAAATGTAAAGTTCTACCCTCAACTCTTGATTGAGTAAATTCTAAGTTGTTTTGAGAAGAGGGGAATAAAAGCCTACATGTAGCACTGGTATCACTTATTTGAATTTCAAAATCATGAAATTCTCTAAAGGCTAACTTTGGTTTGAAATCTATAATTCTAATTTGTTGAGTAGAATCTATATTTAAATTTAAAGTTTTAGAAGCTCGATTATATAATCTATCAAAGCAGTTAATTAAAATTTCAAATTCTCCTTGTTGAGATGAGAGAACATCAGTTTTTCTATGTCTTGTAAAGTTTTCACTCATATCCAAAATTGAGAAGATTTCTAAAGATTCTATTTCATATTCACAAATACCCATTGAACTTGTTCTAATATCAATAATTATTGGTTCTGATGTTACAAGACCGCTAGGTTCGGCGCTTAAAATAGATATTGGAGTTTCTTCTTGGAGCAGTTTAATAGAGAATAACCCCCTTAAACCAAATATTGACTCACTTAAATATACTCTATCAGCCTCTTCAGTTTGAGAATCTATATTTTCACACATTATCCATACTCCGTTTTGATTACTCCCACTAATTTCTATTGGAATTCGATGAGATATAACTTGATTAGTAATTGGAGAAGCAGTTACAAATTCATTAAAAGAGTCTAACTCCTCTTTATAACAACTTGCTTCTTGATTAGTTTCAAAAACTATTTCAAAATTTCTTGAATTTGTAAATATCTCAGAATTACTAAATCTAGTGTCAAAATAATAACCATAAGAAGAGTCATCTACATTGGAAAAAACCTTTGTAATTTCAAGGGGTTTATCTAAAACTATTAAATTTAAATTTAAAATTCTTGAATTCCCACTCACATCCTTATAGGTAACTTGAAAATCGTAAGAACCCTTTGCTAGAGAAGAAGTATCAATTTCAATAGACCTTGGTAAATCAGATAATTTTTTTGAATTAAACTTCTCATTTTTAATAATTTGAGAATCTAATCTAACATCAAATTCAGTTAAATAAACTGGAAATTCTAAAACAAAATTTAAGTCTCCTTCTCTAATTAAAATATTTGAATTTTCAATATTTTCTATCTGAGTACTATCTTTTGTTTGAACTTTGTATTTTGATAATTCTATTTGAGATGGGACATAATTTATTTTAAACTGAGTTGGGTCTCCAAGAGTATCTAAACTTTGAGAAGATTCATCTTGTGAATTAATATTAATAACAACACTTGTGTTTGAAGAATTAATCATCACATCATCAAAATCAATTAAAAAATTTAACTCTACTGAATTAAAAGGTTCAATATTTCTTGGCAAATTTGGATACTCTCGTTTTATACCATTTACTAAAATTTCTTCTACCACTAAAATAGAGTTGGACATAGATTCTAAATTCAAAGAAATCATAGGATTCAAATTAGTTGTGAAAACTATTTTAGTTCCATTTTTATCCTCATAAAATGAAATTGCATGAGAATTAACACTTAAACATAAAATATTAAAAATTGAAACTAATATCATTAAAAAAAGTTTAGTTTTCTTAATCTTTAAATTATAACTCATAAAATAATTTTAACATTATATAATTTAAATTGATGCAATCACTATTGAGAAAATACTTTTAAGAATATTAATTGTAAGGTATCTAGAACACTTCAGATGTAAATTAATTATTTAGTCAAAGAGAACTTTTAGAGGTAACTAATATACATAAAGGCTCACAAACTCAACACATCAATATATTTCTAGATTTTCGCCATTCGCTTTACCTTACAAATATAATAATAATAAAAGATTTAAAAATATATTTATTGACAAATCTACAAAAAGATTAAATCTAGCTGAATAGATTAGATTTCTAATTAATTCTTCACTGAAACTTCTAAATATTTTTCAATTTGCCCAACATTTGAGAAACCAAGTTTATGTTTTGAATTAATAATAAGTGTTGGAGTCTGATAAGATTTTATACTATTAGTTTGTGTAAGTATAGAGACAATAGTAGATTCACTTTGAATATTGTATGAAAATATCATTACATTATCGGTATGTTTTCTTTTAATATGGCTTAAAAATAAACCTTGATCTTCACATTCGGGGCAATCTCTATCATAAGTATAAAAATACAATATGGTATCAAATGAATTTGGACACAATGAATTAATCCTATTTGCTAAAATATAATATCTTGTTTGAAGATTAAAATAACTCTCTTTTAATTCTAGATACTCATCATGTCTTGCAATCGCACTAGATTCATATCTTTCTAATGAGAACACTACATTATCTAATTTTTGAATACTTTCTAAAAATGAAGATACTACTCCTCGACAGTTAGTCTCATTATGTTTATGTATAGAGATTAGATAATCTATAAATTCTATTTCTGCCTGCATTTCTTCAGATAACCTTGATTGTTCTTTAAATTGAGCTTCTATTTTTTCTAAACGAAATTGCTCAACTTGTGCTCCTACTAAAATTCCTAAGAAAAAAATTATCGTTGCAAGTATTAACACAGTAATATGTCTAGATTTATGAATTTCTCTATGCATGTCTTATCTATAAAGTAATTTTAAATTTATAAACTTTTAGATGAGTTAGGTTTTACCCCTCAACACTATTTTGATTTGGTCCAAACGTTAGTATCTCCTTTAATAAGCCTATAAAATACTTTGAACCAAATATATGCTAAAATAAATTTAAGAACAAAAAAAAAATATAAAAACAAAAATGTTTTAGAAATCGTTTGTTTAATACCTAGTCTCTCTTTTGCATTGATGTATCCCAAGTAGATATATAAAAATATAATCAAATACAAAATAAATCCTGTTACAATCATTTGAAAATTAAGAGCTAAAAAATCAAAATTAATTGAAAATGAACTAATATATGTTGCAAAATCAAAATTCGTTAAATACCAATATTTTAATGTTCTATATACACTTCTAACTGCTAAATATGAAACCAAAATAACTCCTATAAATCCCAAAAGTCCGTTTAACGCAACAAATGGGATATAAAACATTCCAAATTCTCCATATTTCCTATTAAAAATCATATATCTGTATGTAATCAATACATTTCTCATTGAGCCTAAATACCACCTTAAACGTTGAGCAATAAATCCTCTAAGAGTAGCAGGAGCTTTTGTATAAATTACTGCATTACTTGATTGCTTAATTTCATAATGTCTAGATTGTAGTCTTAGAGCCATCTCTAAATCTTCCACATTATACCCTTTTACAAAACCTCCTAACTTTTTTACAACATCAGTCTTATAAGTACTCAATGGCCCAGGAGTTACGTGAACACAATTAATTTTACTAATAAAAAATTTCAAAAATACATTTAATATATATTCTAAAGATTGAACTTTTTGTAACATATTATTTTGCTCTGCCACTTTCATAATAGGCATCACCGCTGCAATATTTTCATTTGTAAATTCTTTTTGAATATTTCTAATTGCAAACTTATCAACATATCCATCTACATCTAAACAAGCAAAATACGGTGTTCTTACATGTTTTAAACCATTATTTAAAGCAGTATATTTACCTGCGTTTTTTTGGGAAAGTAACATAAAATCATATCTTTCTTGATATTTTTTAGCTATTTTATATGAATTATCTGTTGAACCATCATCAACTACAATAACATGAAGTTTTTCTTTTGGATATACAGATTTAAATAATGAATCTAAAGTTGGCCCAATATTCTCTTCCTCATTCCACATCGGTAAAATAATTGTGACTTCTTCCTCTTTATTGATAATAGAACGTTTAGGAGTTGGAGCATTATATTCAAACATTACAAATAACCAATATAATAATAAATACAAACTTACAAAATATAAAAACCAGACAGTATATTTTATAATTGCATCATCAAGAGCCATAATTACTATAGTAAATAAAATTGTTTTAAATAATTATGGAAAATAGTTTCTAAGTTATTTAGAACATCTATTACTTTTATAAATACATTTATCTTTCTATTCAATAGGCAAGTAAAAACTGTCTAATTTAACTATAAATAAAAAATGGCTATGAAACTAGTTATTGGAACAAAAAAAGGGAAATGTTACCAAAAGGAACTTTCTCAAGAAGAAGCTGAGTCTTTGTATGGAAAAGTGCTCGGGGAAACTATTAATGGAGAATTATTAAGTTTCTCTGGAGTTGAATTAGAATTAACAGGAGGTTCAGATATTAATGGATTTCCGATGAGAAAAGACTTTCACGGTTCAAATAGGAAAAAAGTTCTTTTAACAAAGGGTGTCGGGTTTAAAGGAAAACTTAGAGGAAAACGATTTGGAGGTTTAAGAGTAAAGAAAATGGTGTGTGGAAATACTCTTCATAGTAAAATTCACCAAATTAATGCTAAAGTTGTAAAGGGTGAAGAGGCTGTTGAAGCTGCATTTGCACCTGCTCCTGCTGAAGAAACTCCAGCAGAAAAATAAATCTAGTATTTATTAATTCTAATTTTTTAATTATCAAAAATAAATAAAAAGATTTAACTAATTCAAGTAAAATTAATTTCTATGAAAGAAAATTTAATTCAATTTTCCCTTATTCTTCTAGGAATTTATTTTATTTTTGTAGGATTCTTATATTTAAATCAAGCAAATTTATTATATCATCCAACCCCTCAAGTATTTGAAGAGTGTGTAGGATTTTCAAATTATGAAATCGTTGAATATAATTCAGCAAGAGCATATTATTTACATAATTCAAATAAAAACATCATAATCTATAATCGGGGAAATGCTGGTTCTGCGTGTCAAAGAGCACAACTTAAAAGTTTCTTTGAACAATTTAATACTTCTATTCTATTCTTAGAATATAGCGGGTATTCCAATGATGATGTTGAGCCTTCTAAAAAGAGAATTTTACAAAATGTAATACATATAAATAAATTTATTAATATGCAAAATTATTCAAATATTATTTCTATAGGAATGAGTATTGGAAGTGCTCCTGCAAGTTATCATGCTTCAATCAATAACAATATTTCAACTCTTATACTTCTAAACCCAATTTCCTCTGTTCAAGAAATAGCACAAAGACAACTTTTTTTTATTCCAATTCCTTCTTTTTTACTTACTGAGAATTTTAATAATTATAAATACTTAGAAGATTTTTCAAATACGCTTTATATTATTCATGCACAAGAAGATAGAACTATTAACCCAAGATTCTCAAGAAAATTATATGAAACTCTTAATATTGAAGATTCAACATATACACTCATTGAAAGATATGGACATAATACACTTTGGCAATCAGAAGAGTTTAGAGATTTATTAGAAGAAAAAATAAAAAACTGAAATTTTTAAACAATTAAAAATCCAATTTCACAATTCGAATCATTAAATAGCTGTTTTTTAAGAAAATTATCTCATTAATACTATCACTATTTAAAGTTTGACCCATTCTTATTTTAGTGTTAAATTCTCCACTATTTCTTTACGATCAAAAAAGATTAAATTTATAATTTGACTTTTTCTATCACATTTGATTTTAATAATGGGATTCTCAATACTAAAATTAGTAATATAAAAGATTGTTCATAACTAATAGTTACTTTAAATTTCTCCATCAAAATATATTCTCCTGAAAAGTCTTTATGGGAATTTTCTGGTATTTTCGCTTGAAAGTTAACCACATTGACTGAAAAAAAATCATTAATTTTATTCTTTAGCTCCTCAATATTTAGATTATTAGTATGACCCTCAGCTTATTTTTCTTACTTCCAAATAAAAACCACATTTTTATAATATTTTTAAAACTTCCTTCTCCTTCTCAACATCTAATATTTTCACATTTCCTTTTGCATAATGTAAAGCTTGTTCAACAGCTTCTGTGAGTCGTTGTCTGTTATCTTGATTTACTGTAATTCTATCAATTACATATTCAATCCAATGTTTTTCATATCGCTCTAATGTAACTTCCTCTTTTACACTATCAGTGTGAAATATTTCTCCGTCTACTCTGATTCTTGAAAATCCTTCTTTTTTACAATCTTCAAATACTTTTTCATAAGTGCCTTTTTGTCCCACAATTACAGGAGCTAAAATCATAATTTTTTTCTTTTCATATACACCTAAAATAGTTGTCACAATACTTTGAGGAGATTGTGGTGAAATTTCTTCTCCACATTTAGGACAATACTGTTTTCCAACTCTTGCATACAACAAACGTAAATAATCATAAATTTCAGTTACTGTTCCAACAGTTGATCTAGGATTTTTAGACGTTGTTTTTTGCTCAATTGAAATAGCAGGACTTAACCCCTCTATGCTATCTACATCGGGCTTATTACTATTACCCAAAAATTGCCTAGCATATGAAGATAAACTCTCAACATATCTTCTATTACCTTCATTATAAATGGTATCAAAAGCTAGACTTGATTTTCCTGAACCACTAAGTCCTGTAATTACTGTAAAAGAAAATTTTGGAATTTGAACATCAATATTTTTAAGATTGTGCTCTCTTGCTCCTCTTACAATTATTTTATCCTTCATCTACTAAAATATATATAACACATTATTTAAATATATTTGTTTACAAAAAATTCTAAAGACAAATATTATGTACAAATTAAAGTAAAACACATATTTATAAAAAAATAAATACTAAAAAGTTATATGATTTCATCTATTCAATTACTACTACTTTTTCAACTTAAAAAAGGAGATTTCACACTTCAAACATTAGTTCTGTTATTACTCACAATTATCGGAATTATCTTATTTGGATATATAGTTTTTAGTGGAATTAGCTCAGGAAGAGAAATGTTTGAATATGAATAAAAATGTATAAAAAAGTTAATATTACAAAAGAATTAAAACAAATTCCTCAAGATAAACTTGTGCGATTTTTATCTTCTCAGCTCAAAAAGAATGAACCACTCTTAAAAGAATTTATTAAAAAATTTGAAATACGAGTCCAACAAAAATTTATTCAAGATTATGTTCATGAAGCTAAAAGAGAGGCAAAAAGGACTAAAAGAAGCATAGGAAAAGGAGACTTTATATACTATGTAACTCTATTTAATAAACAATACTTTCACCCTAAAATTTCATTTGTTAAAACTCTCATAAAGCAAGAAGAATATCTAGAATCCATTAAGATAATAACAGCTTTATTACATATAGTGAGCCATATTATAGCACAAAATGGGAAGTTTGAAGAACTGGGGGGTAAAACTACTGCTGATAAATATGAAA
>JBLKOJ010000004.1:0-69800 GCA_047602745.1 Candidatus Woesearchaeota archaeon
TAAAGATGAAGACTATCTTAAAAATCCAGATAAGCAAGCCAAAGTTAAGAAATTAGAAAAAGAAATAGATGCATTGGTGTATGAGTTGTATGAACTCACAGATGAAGAAATTACAATAGTGGAGGAGTTTAGTAATGTAGATAAATAATGGAAAAAATACGAAATATTATAAACTATTAATTTATAAAAACTATAAGAAAAAAAAATGCTCAAAAAAATATATGTAATTTTAACAGGAGAAGATGAGATTAAAAGACCTAGGTCTAAAAAGCTCCTCCAACTCATAAGATTCCATAATCTAAGAGATGATGAATATAAGATTATAGCTTCGGGATATTCAAATTTTATCTTAGATGTTGATGAATCAGAGAGTTATAAACTTAGTCAATATTTAATATCAAAGGGAGTAAATAAGGATAATATTATCTTAGAGGAAGACTCAATGGATAGTTTAGGAAATATGTATTTCTCAGTTCAAAAAATTAAAGAATTATTAAATGAGGTTGATAATAATTCTCCTCTCACTATTTGTTTAGTAACTGAACAATTTCATATGAAACGAGCAGAAGCATTTTTTAAGTTATTTACACCTTTCTTATTAAGCACACATCCTAATATTACGTTTGAATATCAAGAAGCTAAGTCCTTTGGAATCTCTAAATATTTTTGGAGAAGAAGGGTAAAACTTCTATCTAAAAAATTATTACCTTTAATTTTTAAAGGTGAGAATAGAATCAAAGATGGTGAATTTAAATCAATACTTTCAAATTTAACTCCACTAATGAAAAGAAGTATCTCAGAGAAGCTAGGGTATTTGTTTATTGTAACGGATATTGAAAAATTTAAACTTCAAACATATAATGATTTTACAGATTATTTATTTTCTCTTCCATTTTATAGAGATAAATTTAACCATAAACCAGATTCCAAGTTTTCTTCAAGTGTATATGCAAAAATTATACTAATTAAACCATCAAATAATTATTATAGACAAAAATAGAATAATTTCGCTCTATTCAAAAAATTGTTTCATCTCTTCTTTAACAATCTTATTTTTAACAAACTCTCCTTTTCATTTATAAATACTCAAATATCATTTATTATATGGATGTTGATAATAATGAAATTGAGATGATATTTGAATCATTGCAAATTAAAATATACAATATCATTAAAATTAAAACATTAGTAAATTTTCTTTTTAAAGTTGAAACTGATAAGAATAACTACTATGTAAAAATCTATGAAGATTTAACCCAGAGTAGAATTGGCTCTAAATTAGCGTATCTCTATCCTTTCTTGAATGAAAATAAAATTCCAGTCCCAAAAGTTGTAAAATATGATGATACTCTAGGATTAATTAAATATCCATACATAATAATTACTGAAATTCAAGGAGAAATGCTCTGCGATGTAATAGGTGATATGGATGATAAAGAAAAACTGAATATATATAATGAATTTGGTAAAATTACTGCTCACATTCATTCAATTACGTATAATACATTTGGAGAAGTATTTAATGATAACTTAGTTGATAAATATATAGAAGCAAATAATAAAGGTCCATTTGGTAATTGGAAAAATATGCATATAGAAATAATAAAACATCGTCTGAGTTTGTTTAAAAATTCTAGTTTTGAAGATTTAATAGAACCAATTTTTCTTTGGTTTGATAAAAACTCGAATTTAATTGACTATGAGATAACTCCTAGATTACTTCATATTGATTTAAACATGAAAAATATCTTGATTAAAAATAACAAAATTTCAGGTGTTATAGATTTTGATGGCGCAGTTATCGGACACAATGAAGAAGAACTTATGAGAATTGAAGGGGCTCATTTTTCAAATAATAATGTGTTAAAAGAATCATTCTTTAAAGGTTATACAGATATTATAAATTTAGATGAAAATTTTGAAAAGAGAAGAATATATTATTATTTTTCAAGATTATTAGTTCATGTTGGATGTATAATTGAATTTGGAAATAATTATTCAGATGTTGAGAATGATTCAAGAATTGCAAGAGAAGAGATATTAAAAATATTCAATAACAAAGAGATAAACTTTGATAAAAATAATTCTAGTTTATTATATTTTTTGTAAGTAGTTCTTTTTTAATAGTTCTTTTTTTTTAGAAATAATTTTTCTTAAAAGTAGTTTTTTATACTTAAATAGTTTAAAGTTTATCTAATTAAATAATCTTAGGATAGAGCTAAAGAGATGAAAAGCTTTATAAAACTAATTAAATTAATATTGTTTAATACAGACTTGGTTATAAATTATTTTTTTGTTGGGGTTGCCAAGTCTGGTCAAAGGCGCAGGACTTAAGATCCTGTCACATTCGTGTTCGTGGGTTCGAATCCCTCCCCCAACATAAATCATAATAATAAGTTCTAAATGATGTACTATTTTTCTCCTCCTACAAATCAAGACTCATATTTATAAATAATCTTCTTCTAATACTTGTAGTGAGTTATAATGAATCAACCCATAGAACATAAAATTATTGTAAAACCTAATCTATTTAGTGCGTTATTTTTAGAATTCATGAGACAAGTACTTGTAAATTTTATTTTCTTTTTGCCATTACTTCTAGTGTACTTGGTAATTGAATATTTTTTAGATTTAGCATTTCAAACAGAGGCAATATTTTTATTAATTGGTTTAACATTACTATTTTCATTTTTTAAAATTTCATCTAAATTAATTCAATTACTCAATACAAAATATATTTTTACTCCAAGTTCTATTGAAAAGCAAACAGGAATTATTTCTAAAAGTTCTCACTCGCTGCATTATTCTCAAATTACAGATATTGAACTCTCAGTTGAATTGTGGGATAGGATTTGTGGAGTGGGAGATTTAGTAATTCATACACCAAATGATAGATACTCAAATAGTACTTCAAAACACTCTATGATTTTACAAAACGTAAAAACTCCTGAAAAACTTAAAAACAACATTTTAAAAAAAGTATCACCTCATAAAGAATATGCACATTCTCATCATCCTCAGCATCATCATCACTAAACTATAATTCAAAATTATGTATTTGAATGTAATTTAATATGTTCAATAACTTCTTTAAATGTCCAAACGAATTCATATTTTTCTATTTCTTCTCTTTTAATCCATTTAACTTCTTTTACTATTTCATTTCCTATTTGTATTGGTTGATATGCATTTGAATTAATTAATGTAGCAGTGTAGAAAAAATCAACTTTTTTGACAAATTCACTTGTTGAGCGAAAATAACAATGATTAATTGAATGCATCAGAGGAGAATTTGAAAGTAAAATTTCAAATCCTAACTCCTCCTTTACTTCTCTTCTTGCACATTCTTCTAACTCTTCTAAAAATTCACACCCACCTCCTGGAAATTCCCATTTATTTTGTGTTTTTTGAGTTCTTATAATACAAATTTCTTGCTCTTCATTTTCAATAATTGTGTATGCACTTAAACGAACTCTAAATTTAGAAGAGGTAAATGAATAAGAATATTCAACTCCTTCAACATCTCTAAAAATTATCATCTTATATATATCTAAAAAATATTATTTAAATAGTTTGTTATATGCCTCTTTATGAAAATCAGCAATCATCTCCTCTTGTAATTCGTCTTTGTTCACCCACACGACTTCACTAATTTCATCTTCACTATCTAAATCTTGTTCACCTTGAATAGTTGATTGTAAAGAACATTTGAAAAATAAACTTAATCCACAATAATACTCATCTCGTTGAGCATGATAATAATTTTCATTTGAAACAAAAAATATTTCCATCTTTTCTGATATATCATATCCAGTTTCCTCTTTTACTTCTCTAAGTAATGCTTCTTGAGGAGATTGTCCGAGTTCAATTCCACCTCCTGGAAATTCTAATCCTTGTTCACTTCTCCCATCTCTAACCATTAGTAGTGAATCATTGTGCTCAATAATTGCATATGTGTTCACCCTAAATTTTGCTTCTTTATTAGGAGGAAGTTCCACTTCAACATTACCGTTCATAAAATCTTTAAACTTCATACATAACAATAATCTCAATAGTTTTAAAATAATTTGTAACTAAAATTTTAATTTAAGTTATGTCAAATTCTACCATAGAAAAATGATAATTGGAATTAATAATACAGACATTAAATGAACTCTTCTCACACCCACTTGTAAACATAAAATTCCTAAACATACCGCTGCAAAGTACGCCATTATTTCACTCATATTAGAAACTAAAATTACTACAAATGTAAGCAAAAATGCAATTGAAATATTCAAAAATGAAGTAGGAATTTTTTCAACAAGTATAATAACTCTTTTTCCTAAAATAAATACTAAATCATATGCAATAAATCCTACACAAATCATCACAATAAATAAGATAATTACTGCTTCAAAAGTGAGTGTATAAGAGAGTTCTTGAAAAATTATAATAGTTCCATTTCTTGCTCGCTCGATTAAATATAATGTTAAAATACTTAGTCCAAAATTAACAGTATTAATAGAACTTAAAACTACAATCATTAAATCGTTTTGTAATTTTCTAAGTATATTCATTGCAATAGTTCCAGCTTGTGCATTTCCAATTCCAGGAGCAATTGAGCATATCATTGCAACAAAACTCCCAACTCCAATTCCAAATATAAAATCTTTTCTAAATACATTTCTATATTCTTCTTTTTGTTCAACTAATTGTGTTTTTTCAAATAATGCAACTAATAACGCAGCTGTTCCAAACATTCCTGTAAAAATTAAAAAAAGTGGATTTGAAATATACAATGAATTTAATACAATAAGTCCAAATCCTCCACTTAGTATGACAATGACTGTTGCCCAAAATCGAGAGTTTACATCTTCTTCTTTATAAATTAAATAGAGAACTAATATTAATAATAATTTTCCAATGTGAGAATAAAATTGTTCATAAAATTCAGCAATGAAAAAGTATGCAATCATGTAAATAATTCCAAGTATCAAAACTCCTCCTAATGATCCAATAGCACAGAGTTGCAGAGCTTCATAGCCTCTTCCTTCTGAAACTAATTGATGACCTGGAAGCATACTCACTACAGTATCAGGTGTTGGAACTCCTAAAAATAAGGAAGGAATAAAATTAATAAATGTATGAGTAATTCCAAGAGCAACTACAAATGTTGCTAATAATATAAACTCTATGTTGAAACCATATTGTAAAATTAAGCCCAAAAGAAGAGCTGCAATCATATTCACATGCAATCCTGGAACAAGTCCTGTAATACAACCACATACAATTCCCAAAAGCATTATCAATATAATTTCAAAGAGCATAGTAACAAATTAAACTAAGTATTTAAATAATTTTAGATGATACATTTTTGAAAAAAAAGAGGAGAATTGGAGAAAAAAATAAAAGATTTAAAGTATCTAAAAATCAATATATTTTTAAAGCTCCTCCTATATAAAACTAGTAGATGAAAGAAGGAATTAAAATTACTCCGATGATGCAACAATTTTTGGACATTAAAGAGCAACATCCTGATTGTATTTTATTTTTTAGAGCAGGAGATTTTTATGAACTCTTTTATGATGATGCTAAAATTTGTTCTGAAATTCTCAATATTACACTTACTAAAAGAGGAGATGTTCCAATGGCAGGAGTTCCTTTTCATAGTGTGAATCCCTATATTAAAAAAGTACTTGAAGCAAATAAAAAAATTGCAATATGTGAACAACTTGAAGACCCTAAACAAGCAAAAGGAGTAGTAAAAAGAGGAGTTACTCAAATTTTAACACCTGGAACCATTATTGAAGATGAATATTTTTCAACACAAAGTGCAAGTTATATTGCGTGTATTTCTCTTCCTAATTCAAAACAAGAATCATTTGGAATTGTATTATTAGACGTATCAACAGGAGAATGTATCGGAGGAGAATTTAAAAATTTTAAAGAGATAAAAAATATCCTCTCCTCTCACACACCAAGTGAGATTCTCTACCCCGAACATCCTTTAAGTTATATCATCTCAAATTATGCTAACGCTCATCAAATTTACTCTTCAAGTATTTCAATTCAAAGATTCCACACTTTATATGCTAAAGAAATTATTAAAAAACATTTTTCCTCAAAATCTCAATTTAACACTCTTCAACTTCTAGAATTAAAACAACTCACCAAAATTATGCAGGCCCTAGGTGCAGTATTATATTATTCAAAAGCACTTAAACATCAAGAACTCAAACATATTGAAGAATTACAACTCTTAGAAGAACACTCAAATGTAGTACTCGAGAGTCTAACTCTTAAAAATTTAGATATTATTTCAAGTAGTTCAAAAAATCCAAAAGCAACACTACTGCACACCATTGATTTTACTAAAACTCCTCTTGGAAAACGTGAAATTAAAAAAAGATTAATCTCTCCTCTCAAATCCCTTGAAGCCATTAATCAAAGATTATCATCAGTTGAATTTTTGCATAATTTAGGACTTCAAACACTCGTTGATCTTCGAAATCATCTCTCTCACATAGGAGATATTGAAAGAATTTATACCCGAATTTCATCTCAAATCGCAAGTCCTAAAGATTTAAAATCACTTCAAATAAGTCTTGAATATACGTTTGAAATTATATCGTATCTCCACTCAAAAACAAACCCTACAACTCTTCCATTTTTCAATTCAATTCCTCAAAAAGTACAAGATTGTATTTCACATCTTCAAAATTCTATTGTTGATGAACCTCCCTCACATATTAGAGAATCAGGATATATTAAACAAGGATATAATACTTCGCGTGATGAACTTGAACAACTCTCAGTTAATTCATCTACATACTTAACTCAAATTGAAGCAAGACTTAAACAAGAATCTCAAATTACAAATTTAAAAATAAAATATAATAAAATTTTTGGATATTATATTGAAATTCCAAAATCCCAAGAGGATAAAGTTACTCCTGAATTTATGTTAAAACAGACTCTTGTTAATGCTAATAGATACACCACAGCAGAACTTAAAGAAAAAGAGCAACTCATTTTAGGAGCAAAAGAAAAACTCACACTTTTAGAACAAGAATTATATACCCAACTACTTCAAAAACTTCAAGAATATTTACCATCATTAAAAGATATTATAGCTCAAATTAAATCTCTTGATGTTGCTCAAAGTACTTCATATCTAGCACGATATTATAATTATACTAAACCTCAATTTACAACCAATAATACTACTTGTGTAGAAGAAGGAAGAAATCCTATTATTGAGAGATTTGTAAATGAATTTGTAAGTAATGATTATATATTTGAAGAACAAGACTATTGTAAAATTATTACTGGTCCAAATATGGCTGGAAAATCAACATTTTTAAGACAAGTAGCACTTATTTCAATTCTTGCACAATGTGGGTTTTATGTTCCTGCAACAAATGCCCAATTAAAAATTTATGACTCCATATTTACAAGAATTGGTGCTCAAGATAATTTATCAGAGAATGAGAGTACATTTATGGTTGAAATGACTGAAAGTGCTCACATACTACAACACGCAACAACAAATTCACTTATTATTTTAGATGAAATAGGAAGAGGAACTTCCACATATGATGGAATGGCAATAGCACAGGCAATTATTGAAGATATTGCACAAAAGCATATTCACACACTCTTTGCAACACATTATCACGAACTTAATGAATTGGAAAATAATTTTCAGAGTATTTGTAACTATCATGTAGAAGTTGAAGAATTAGATGATACTATTACATTTTTACATAAAATTCAAAAAGGAGGAGTTGATAATTCATATGGAATTCACGTGGCAAAGCTTGCTAAAATGCCCAAATCTGTCTTAGATAGGGCAGAAGAAATATTGAAGAATTTAACTTTAAATTTAGACTCTTCTATGAAATCACAAACTTCAAAATTATTATCAAAAAATCTAAGAAAAGAAAATAATTTTACTGATGAAGAAAAATCTGAGAATAAACTTCAACGGTTTTTATAATTTTTTTATATAATTATAGAAAATTTAAGGTATCTTTTTAAATTTATATCAACATAAATATATTGATGAATAAAAAAGGGAGAAAAAAGGTTCAAAAAAAATTAGCTTCTGATGCAATAAATACATATTTTAATGCTCTTGAGTTTCTTGATAATACTCTTAAAGAAAAGTATGAATCTAAATATATTAAACAAATAATTAAACTCCAAACAAGTTTTACAATAAAACTTGAAAAAAATCAAAAACTTAAAATTTGTAAAAAATGTTTCACATATCAAAATTCTCAAACACAACAAATTAGATTTAATTCACAACTTAAAACTAAAGAATATTTGTGTAAAAATTGTGGAGATATTAGAAGATTTAAATATAAATAATCGTAATATAGACTTTGGCACTAAATCTTATATTAAGTTTTATTTATAGACTCTATCAAGTTCTTGATTCATTCTTCTTAAAATAAAATTAATCTCTTCTTGAGTATAATTTAATTCTTGTAATGATTCTAATAGTGTTTTTCCATCTTCTGCAACTTTTTCAAGTCCAAAATGATGTTTATGTGATAAATCTCTAAGAGCTGGAAATTCATTAAGAATCTCAGTAGTTTCATGATTAAGTGTAAAATACGAACTTACCATATTTATGTTTAAATTAGTTAGTTCTTAATAAGTTTTAGTAACCATATGTATATACAGAAAATCTTATAATATTTTCAAAAAAGTTAGATATTACAATTAAAAATCGAAAAAAATAAATTTTGATTATTTATCATTTAAGTACATTAAATATCTTGAACAAAACTTAAATTTTTTGTAAGTAATAAAAACCATCTTTCAAATCCTCATCTTTATGCATTTGATGTGATTTTGAGGAAATTGTTAGGATTTCAATATAATTGTTTACCATTTCATATTGCTCAATTATTTTTTCAATTTGTAAATTTAAATCTAAAATTAATCGTTTAGTTGAATACTCATTACAATTATCAATTTCAAAATTAATTTCTTTTAAAGATTTTTCAAACTCAAAAATAAAGTTTTGAACTTCAAGTACTTCTTGTTTGTGTTGCTCTAGTCGTGTATGTAATTCTTCTTTATGGGTTTGAGATGTTTTTGAAGATATTTCTTTTAAATCTTTATTGAGTTGTTCAATTTTAAAATTTAATGTTAGTTCTTGAGAATTGAGTTGTTCAATATTTTTTTTGTTTGAAAATATTTGTTTTTTAAGTTTATATTGTTGGTATTCATATGAATTTAATTTAGAATAACATAACAAACCAGCACTTGCTACTGCTTGCCAAAGAGGAATAAACAATTTTTGCTCATCTGAATTTTCATGTAATTCTTGCAAAGAAAGTTCAATTTCTCTGATTTGATGTTCTAAACGTTGTCTTTTTAATTTTGAATCTTGTAGTTTTGATATTAGCTTTTGATGTTTTAATTTGAGTGATTCTTGTTTTTTTACATTGATAGTATAATTTTTTTCAAATTGTTCTAATTCTTCTTCAAATGATGTAATTGAAGAGGTTATTTTCTTTTTTTCTTGCTCCTTTGTCTTTAAATCAATTAAAGTTCTTTCTTTTTTTGTTCGTAGTATGTGTAATTCTTCTTCAACTATAGAAGAAATATCACGTATTTGAGTATCTAACTGTAAATCTTCAAATGAAAGAATAAATGGTTTTAATTTTGAACTCGATTTTAATGGAAAATTATTATTATAATGAGATTTAATTGCCTTAAATACCTCATTTGATGACTTAATGTGTTCATATTGCTCTTTTTTCCTAGAAACAAGTCTATTAATAGGAGTAAAACTAAATTCATATAAATTCGTTAAGGGAACAGTAATAATTGGATAAAATTCTATAGTTCTAAGTTCTTCAAAAATTTTAAAGAATTCATTTTTATATTTTACAACATCATTAAATGATTTAAATGAAATATTTTTAATTAATTCTAGTTGTTCAGATTTATACGAAAAAATAGTTATAATTTCTTTATGAGAGTTAAATTTAACTTTATTATGTACAAAAAACTCAGTTGTTGATAACATATATTAATTACTATATAATTAAAATTGTTTAAATTATGTTGTCACGAGCGATGACAAATAGATATGTTTATAAATGTACAAAACATATATTACATAATTATGGGAGTTCTTGCAGATACACTTGAAGATAAAATGTCTAAAGCTTTGTATGAAGTAACACATGATGAAGTTGATACTTCTAAATCTAATTCTTTTTCGAAAATATTATTAACATATGGTAAATATGCAGCAGTTCCTCTTGCTTTATATGGTATGTATAAAAAATATAGTGCAGTAAGTTCATTTTTAGAACCAGATAACACAAACTCAACTCTTTCTCCAGTGCAAGGGGGATTAGAATCAAGAATTACTTCGGGTCAAACTCAACAACAAGAAGAATCATTTATGAAGTCACCCACTGCTCAAACTGCATTATATGGACTTAAAATTATGGTTGGGGCATATCTTGCATTAGGAGGATATCAACGGCTTAAAGCAGCTAGAGAATATTATTTAAACGAAGTTGATAATTTTGATATGGGAGAAGAACATTTATGTGGTCTTGCATATGCTCTCACATATGGAGAAGCACCTCCTTCAAATGTAAAAATTCTTAAAAAAACTGGTGCTTTTAACGCAGTATATAAAACATTAAAAACATTAAAAATTGATAGACTTGATAATACTCAACTTGGAAGTTGGGCAATTGTATCATTATTATCAATGGGAGAACAAGTGGGAGATAGAATGGGAGAAGAAGTAGGAGGAGGATTATTTAAAAAAGCAAAATCAAGTATGGGAAAATCTAAATAAGCTCCAAATTCAACATCTCCATACCAAGAGCAGTAGATTAAATTAGATTGTATGTGAGGGACGGGATTTGTGCGGAAAAATCAAAGATAAGAGACACTCACCTTGTTCGTTCTTTTATATCAAAATTTCATTTTGATTATTTTTTGCACCAAAGGAACTGCGTTCAAATCCTAGAACATCTTGATAATAATTTAGATTTATAAAAATATGTGAGGGACGGGATTTGAACCCGCGAACTCTAATGAGACACCCCCCTCAAGGGTGCGCCTTTGACCGGACTTGGCAACCCTCACAAAAAAATCGATAAGCCACTCCTACTCTAATAAAAATAAATAAGTATTTAAAAATTCATTGGGTTTATTGTTATAATGAATACTCAAATTATAGAAGAAGATATTGTAATTTCTCTTCAAACTACTAAAGAAATTGATTTTTCAAAAGAAAATGTTCTTGTTACAAAAGATATGGGAACATTTTATAATCCTATTATGAAAATTCACAGAGATATTTCACTTCTTGTTCTTAAACATTACTTTTCAACGTTTAGAAGACCTATTTCATTTTGTGATCCTATGGTTGCAAGTGGTATAAGAGAAGCTCGCTATTTACAACAAATGCCCGAATTATTTTCAAAATTATATGTGGGAGATATTTCTCAAAAAGCACTTGACAATTGCAAAGAAACGTTTGAGAAAAATTCAATTTCACAAGAAAAAGTAACGTTTTTTAATTGCAAAGCACAAGAATTACTCTATAGACTACATTTTGATTGTATTGAAATTGACCCTTTTGGAAGTCCTGCTCCGTTTCTTGATGCTGCTATTAGTCAAACAAATCATAACGGATTATTGTGTGTTACTGCAACTGATACAGCATCATTATGTGGAGTATATCCTAAAAAAGCTCTAAGAAGATATAATTTATATATTCACAAAACCCTATGCTTTGATGAATTAGGACTTAGAGGACTTATAGGGTATTGTCAAAGAATTGCTGGAAAATTTGATAAAACTCTACATGTTGAAATAAGTTTTGTATACGGACATTTTTATAGAATTTTTTTTAGAGTAGAAGAGAGTTCTCAAAAATCACTTGAATGTATAAAATCTCACAAATTTATTTCGTATGATAGAATTTCCCAATTTATCCAACCCCATGACTTTAATGAGAAAGAGAGAATAGGTCCAATTTATACAGGAAAATTAAATAATAAAGAATTAGTTAGAAAATGTATTGAAGATATCTCAATTATTCAAGATTTGAAAAAAGTTGAAAAACTCTTGACTTCACTACAAAATGAAGTGGAGAGCCTTGGATATTATGATATTCATAAGTTACAAAGTTATTGTAAAATTTCACAAGGGATTAGATTTAATACATTATTTGAATATTTAAATAGAGATTCAATTACTTCCTCTCTTTCACATTGTAATTCAAGAGGCCTTAAAACAACTCTAAGTTTTGATGAATTAATAAAATTGATAGGAGAATTGAAAGAGGTGAAGAATTTCTAAGTCATTTAAAATAAGAAAAATTTATAACTTCTCAAAATAATCTAACTAAGTATCAAATTTAAAACAAAAACTCAAATACAAATCAATACTAATTATGTGAAAGATTAATCCAAGTATGTAGTTTAGGAGAAAGTATTGATAGGTATCAATTAATTAAAGGAGAAATTATTAACAGATTATATCTCTTGTTCTCTTTAATATTTCAATTATTAAGTACTAAATCATCTAAATTAATCTTAGAGCTAAGAAAAAAGTTTAGGACAGTTTAATGGGAGAAAATATTACAATTAGTAAGAAAAATTGACAGTTAAGAATAAATTTTTTAATTCATTTCAAACCATTCAAATTCAAACTCTGCGTTTGTACATAAACTTCTAATCTCTTCTTCAAACATTTGTTTGAAATTTGCTTCTTCACAAATAAGAGTCATAAAAAATTCATCACTATACGTATTTTTAATTGCTCTAATAATATGCTGATGTTTTGAAATATAGAGTTTTAATTGCTCTAATTTTTCAGTTGGTAAATATCCACATTTCATAATTAGAGCGTATTGTAAAAATCCAAGTTTTGAAAAATTAATTACGGGTTCAAATCTCTCAATTAATCCTTGTTGTTTGAGTTTTTCAATTCTATATTTGACAGTGTCTGCTGAAACATGTAATTTTTCAGCCATATCCTTGTATTGTACTCTTCCATCTGCACTAAGTAACTCTAATAACTCTTTATCGGTATCATCAATTTTAAAGTTCATCTCCACATTTTTAATCGTTTGAAAGTCATCTTGAATGGAGTCTTGAAATACACTTTCAAGTAAAATTTCCCTTTGTGCTTCTTTAATAGGATTTGCTGAGAGTATAGTGTAATATTTAGCAAGAACTTCTGAGAAAATTTCTAAAATTTCTGCAAGTTTAGTTTGAAATTCTTCCACATTTAACGCATATAATTTCACAATTAAATCCCAACCTTCATTTGATTTTAATATCCAAACTAAATATTTATTTCCAATTGTATTTTTAATAAATTGTTCTTTTGAAATTACATCTTCAAGTTTTAATTTAAGTAAAATAACATATTCTTGATAACTTCCGCTCCCTTCTCTAAGTTTTGGAACAAATTTTACAATTAAATTCTCTTTTACAAGTCGTTTAATTCTATAATTAATAATCTCTCTTCCTAAATCAATATCTTTTGAAATACTTGCACTTGTTTTTCTTCCATCGTTTAATAATTCTTTTAAAATAAGTTTATCTTTTTCAGTAAGAATTGAAGGTAAATTAGAAGAATTATTATTATTTGAGGAATTTTCCTTTGTCATAATAATATTTAAGAAATATAAATTTATAAATATATCTTCTTACACTAGATATTTCTTATCATATCCTTTTTGGAGATACATTTTTCTAAGTCGAGGTTTAAAATTTAACCATTTTAATATAATTTTAGTTTTTATTTGATTAAAATTTGAAGATTCTTTTAAAATATTATTTGAGGAAACTATTTTAAATTGAGGTGGGCGAGGAAGAGTATAAAAATCACAAATATTTAACTCCTCAGTTGAATAAGAGAGTATCTCAATTTTCTCATACTCTGTTGCATTTTTAGAAAATGTAACCGCTAAATCTAAATCTGAGAGTTGAGAATATTTTAGAAGAAGATTTGTAAAAACAATATTTAAGAAATATAAATTTATATATATATCATCTCCAAAAATTAATTACTTCACTTAGAGATATGTTTATAAATATCCTTCTCTTATATATAATTATGAATGCAATAAGAGTATTTGTGATGGTTTTAGTGGTTATAATATTTAGTACACAATTAATTTTTTCTTCTCAAGAATTTGAAACTCAACAAGTGAGTCTTAGCTTTTTTGATGAACATAATGAAATTAATTCTAAATCTAGTGAAGAAGTTGTTTTTTATGATTTATATAATTTAAAACTTGAACCCGTAAATTCTCAACTATCAGGAATCGAAGGATTTGTTGCAAAAAATTCAGGTTCAACTATTAGTATGATGATAGGATTTTTTGTAATCGGATTTATTATTTACTTATCATTGACTAAAAAAATTTAAATACATTATCATAACCTATACAATATGATAGAAAAATTTATAGAATTCGAATTAAAAAATAACAAATTATTTCCAGTATTTATTTATACATTTTTTATATCATCAACATTAGCATTTTTAGCAATTTATTTTAGTATTTCTATGTATCTACTATTTATATTAATTGCACTTGCTATTGGTTATCCTATTACAAAATTTATTGAGAAAAGTGAAGCAGAGGAATTTATTCACAAATTTAATGAAAAACAACTTCTAAAAAGACATTCTCGTGAACTACTCGCTCTTTGGACAATCTTTGGAGCATTTGTTTTAGCCTTTTTTGTGATATTTTCATTTATGCCCTTAAACCAAGTAAATACGTTTCAAATAGGAATTAGTGGAATTGAAGGAGACGTTGCTTTTCTTCCAAATCTTCTCAATAATTTAGGGATATTTTTCTTAATCTTTATTTTATGTATGATTAGTATTGCAGCAATTGTATTTGTTATTCAGTGGAGTGCTATGCTTGTTGCTCAAAGTTTAGTTGTTATTGGGGATTTAGTTCCTACATTAATAAGTGCGTTATTTATTCTCTCTTCTTCTTTATTACTTGTAGGAGGATATGTACTTGCAGGATTTGCAGGAGTACTATTATCTTTAAGATTTGATATACATGAGAGAACATTTAAATCAAAGTATATGGGACAAATTCAAAAAGATGTATTTACATTATTAGGAGTTGGACTCTTACTTGTAGTAGTAGGAGTATTATTACAATTATTTTAAAGAAAATTCTCAATTTTATTTTTATAATCATTTTTTGATTCTGGTCTTGAATAAAATGGAAATCCAACTAACTTAAAGTTTTCTCTCTCAATTTTTAAAATTGATTTATCAAAATCATCATCACTTAAATTTACTAAAAAATTCTCTTTCCATAAGTCAGACTGAGTTAAATGACTTCCTTTAATTTCAAAAAAACATTGGTATGTTATATTGGAATTAGATTTTTTCACAAAAAGTAAAAAGTCAGGTTGAAACCCATTACCAGTTTCAAAATCGTATACTTTATACACTTCTTCATTTCTTAAAAAATAAATTTCATCAAATCCTTTTTGTTTTAGAATTGGAAGCATACTATCATTAAAAAATTTAGTAAACTCTTCTTCTAATTTATTTCCATAAAACTTATCTAAAACATACCAATTTTTACTAACTAATTGCTCACTTACTCTTTGAAGCTCAATTTCCCTATCAATATCAATTGATTTATATTTTGGAGTTGAAAACTCATCTTTAATTTTTGAAAAAGTTAATTTTGTACCTTTATATGGATTATGATATTCTTTTATCTTTGATTCAAATTTTTTAAAAAAACTCTCAAAAGAATTATAAATTTGTTTAGTAGTTATCATGCTATTTGATGATATTGTAATATATTGTTCTCCGAAAATATCATCTTTAAAAATATCATCTATTGATGAAATTTCCAAATATTCTTTTAAATTTTCAAACGTATAAAAATTTGAATTTAATTTTGAAAATACTTTTAATATTACGTGTTTATTATCTTTAAATTTAAAATCAAGAGAATTTAAACTTTCATCACTATCTGTATTTATTACTTGGTCACTTCCAAATATTTCCTTTTCCTCAGTTATCTGAGAATTAAATGTATATATTCTATTAATTTCAGATAAAATTTCCATAATATTTTTCTTTCTCTTATTTGGATTTTCTATTCTTTGATTAATTGCAATTTTATAATTTTTATAAAATGATGATTTTTTACGAATTTCATCTTTAATATGAAAACTTCTAGTAATAGTTTTAGGTGTGATTAAACCTTTATTTTTCAATTTATTTTTTAAGTCAGTAATATAACTACTTTGATATGTACTATGAAAATGAAACTCCTCTAAAATTCTCAACTCATTTGATTTATCCATATCAAATTTACGCATATATGGGATAGTATCTTTGTATGAAAAAGGAAAATATCTTACTCCTCTTCCTATAAGTTGAACTTCTGAGACAGTTGATGAACCTGATTTACCTTTATTTGCACCACCTGTATTTTGTTCATTATATAATCTTACAATATCATATAAATTAAGTACATCCCACCCTTCTTCTAATTTTTTAACAGTAAATATAGCTCTAATAGGATTATATATTTCTTCAAGTGAATTTAATAATTCATCAATATCTTTTGTAGTTTCCTCTTGTGTTGTTTTAGTATTATCTTTTGAATTTGTAATTATACAATATTTCTCCTGAAAATTATTTTGTAAAGAATTAATAATTTGTTGAATTGGTATTGATTTAGATTTAATATAATTTTTAATGGTATCTAATACAGAGATACTATTTAAATCGTCTAATTCCAAATTATCATCTTCAAAAGATTTCCCTATAAAGTCTAAATCACTAATACATAAATTTGAAATTAATTCTTTAAATTCTTAAAAATCTTTTCTTGATTCTTCAATAGTTTTGCTTTTAAATAATATAACAGGTTTTAGATTAATATTATTGTTATTTGCAATTTGTTCTCTGTACCAATTAAATAATAAAGCAGTTAAAATTCTTGTCTTTTTATCAAAAGAAGCATATAACAAATTAACTTCTTTGGTAAATCCTCTATTTCTAAATTCTTTAAGGTCTAAATCTATAATTTTTTTATCACCATACTTTTCTTGAACAGACTGCTCATTTGGAACTGTTGCAGTAAATTCAAGTAATACATTTTCATTTTGAAATGAATTATGTAATATTTTTTTAATAATTAGATACTCCTAACTCTTTTCATCTTCTAATTCAGATTTATTAAGTTTTTTTGTAGAAGCATTTAAATGATGACACTCATCTGAAATCATTACTACTTTTTGCTTTGTTAAATTTTCAAGTGTATTAGTATTCTCTCTTGGTTCTTCAATTGATTTTTGAAGTCCTTGAATTGTTGAAAATTGAATTTGAATATCATCACTCATTTCATTAAATGAAGTTACTTGTTTAACTCTAACTTTTCTACCATTAATAAGAGTTGATTGTTTAAATAAATATTTTGAAGACGTTGAGTTACATAAATTATCAATTGTTTTTGAAACTAAATTTTTTTGATTTACAAAAAATAAAAAATTTCTATAACCTTTTTCATAATAGTATAATATTAAACACGCCATTAATAAAGTCTTTCCAGCACCAGTTGCTAAGTTAAAAAGAAGATGAGTAGGTATTTTTTTAATTTGTTGAATTGCAGGATTGAGTGTATCTTCATTATAATATATAAAACGTTTTAATGTTTCTTCTTGATAGTCTCTTAGAGGGAATCGAATATTATTAATTATATTCTCAGAGATTTTCTGATTTTGTAGAAGTCCCATTATAGATACATTTTTTAATAATTCATTGAGATTATTCATTTTTCTACTACCTTCTTTTTATTTGTTTGATTAAAATAATTATCTTGCGATACTACTTTTTGCTTAGTCTCTTTTTGTAATTCAAGTCTTGCATTTTTTGCAATATCTCCTCCTTTTTTAGCATCTGCATTTAAATGCTCAAACCCTCTTGAATCATTTACTTGGGTAATCTCAGTTGTTGCCCTCTCTCCTAATATTGAAAAAATTAATTCTAAATCAGTCATATGGTCTCTTAAATTTGCTTTTGTTTTTGTAGGGAAATTTTTAATATTTTTATGTTCATTAATTGATACTTCAAATGTTGCTTTATGAATTTCATTAGTTAAAATTGCAAAATCCTTTGGATTTTCAATTCCTCTATTTTTCCATTCATCAGTTAACTCTTGTCGTATTGCTATACCTCTTAATCGCTTATCAATCCAATCTTTTGGATATCCTTTTAATTCATAATATTCTTTTACTCTATCTTGTGCTAATTCAGGATTTTCAATTTCATTTATTCTGTCTTCTCCTAATTGTGCTAACCACATCTTAAAAGGTTCTGCTTTTAATGATGGTACTGATTGAATAAGTCTAAATGCTCCTTTTGTAGATACACAATTGATTTTTTGTACTCCTCCTTGTGTTTCAATTGAAAGGGGGGTGGCAATTTGCCCCCACCCTTGTGCAAAACTCTCATCTCTTCTTCTCATATCTTTAAGATAACTTGCAGGATTTTTACTATTAGTTAATACTTCGATGATATCTACTGCAACATACCACCATTCATCATTAAACCAAGTCCTTCTAATTCTTTTATCTTCAAAAACAATAATTTTAGAGTTCATTTTTTATTATAAAAATCTTTATTTAATTCAATATCTTCTTGTGAAATATTGTATTTACTATCTTCAATTTCTGTTAAATTAACATACATTTGATTTTTATCTAACATTTCAAGACACGATTCTTGTTGTTCTTGTAAAGAGAGTTGTTTAAATTTTTCTTGTGTAGTTTTTTCTTTAAATTCTTTAATATCGAGATTATAGTTTAAAAAATAATGATGATATAATTCATTAAATAATGTTAATAGTTCTTCACTTGATTGTGCTTGGAGAATTTTTTCTTTTGCTTCTTCATTATACTTTTTAAGCTCAAAGTAAATAAATTCTCCTCCTCCTTTCCATTCAACTGCTTTTGAAATTCCAGTTGTATCTCTTTGAATAACATTATTTAATCTTGTTAAGGATAAATCAACTTGATTTTGAATTTGCTCAACTCCAATATATTGTCTATTCATTTTATGAGCCACAGCAGCAGTAGTTCCACTTCCAAGATGATAATCAAGAACAATATCTCCCTCTTCTGTTGCTAGTTCCAAAATTCTTTTAATAAGTTTTTCAGGTTTTTTTTCCATTTTTTAAAGTTATATTTCCTTCTCCTGCAATACCATCCCAACTGATATCTTTCCAAAAATCACTTAAAATTTCACTAGGGACTAACTGATTATCTATAATTCTAAGTTTATTTTTTAAGAAAGTAATTGACCTCCCCTTATGAAAATACATATCATCATAATTTTCTCTTTTAAGAATATGGATTTGTGAATCTAATTTTGATCTTTCCATATATTCTAAAACTTTTCCTGATGGTTTGTGTACATCCCTAAAACTAATAATAGAGTCAGTATTTTTTAAAGAATAAGATTTTAAGAAAATATCTCTATGTTCTTTCCAGCTTTCTCCTAATTCATTTTTTGCTTCTTTCCAATCTTCAAAATTAAATTCATCTAAAAATATTTGGTTCAAAGAGATAAATTCCCAATTTTCGGGGCTATCATCAATATTTATTATTTTATAATCATAATTATCTATCCTTTCAGCTTCTATAAATACTGAATTCATTAATTCTTTGGTTCTTTTTTTACCATATATTAATATATATTCTTTTGTTGTAATAGGGCACAAATTTATGGATTTAAAACCTGCACTTGTAGAACGTTTAACAGCAACATTTTGAACAAAATTTCTCTCAAATATTTCATCCATTAAAACTTTAAGATATGCTTGTTCATTATCATCACATTGGACAGAAATTACTCCATCTTCTCTTAGTAGTTCTTTTGCAATTTCTAATCTGTTTTTCATAAATGTAAGCCAAGTTGAGTGATTAAATCTATCGTTGTATCCAAAACTATCACTTCCAGTATTGTAAGGAGGGTCAATGTAGATGAGTTTTACTTTTCCTGCAAATTCTTGTTTTAATGAGTGTAGAGCTAATAAATTATTTCCTTTAATAATTAAATTATCTCTAATTAATCCAGTTTCATCTCTATTAAATTGAGTTACTCTCTCTTCCCCTTTTTTAGTAAATTTCTTAAAATTAGTCAATATTTTATTATCAAATAATCTATCAATCTCATCAGGTGCTAAAATTTCATTATAAAAAATTTCTTTTCGTTTACTCTCTTCTTTATCTTGTCCACCCTTTAAAACACAATCTTTAAATGGAAAATTTAAAACTACGTGAGATTGCTCGTGAAGATATGTGTTTCCCACTGCTAAACCAATTTTGTTTCTAAATTTAGTTGAAGAATTTGATAAAAAGTGTTTATCTGAAATAAAATCTAAAAATTTATTTAATTCAAATATATATACATCTTTAATTTTTTTAAAAAAATGAGATTTTAAAGTTTCTTCTTGAATTAATAATTCTATTAACTCTTCATCAATTTGTAAAGCTCTCTCTTTAATTTTATTTTTTAATAACTCATCTTTTTCATCTAAGAATTTAGAATTTGACTTTAATGTAGAAATTAGTTTAGTTTCAAATGATTCACTCATATATTAATAGGTAAAAATTATCTTTATAAATTTATTTCTTATTATCAGTAGAAAAGTAATTGAACTCTTCTTAGGATAGATTTAGTTGTTAGAATTAAAAAAAGTGAGAACTCTCGGACTTGAACCGAGGACACCCAGATCTTCAGTCTGGTGCTCTACCAGCTGAGCTAAGCTCTCGTCATTTAATGTAAATTTAAAATTCTTTATAAAATTTATCTTTTTATAAGAAGAGAATTGTGTTGAAGAAATTACTCTTTGAAATATTCACTCCTCTCATCAATTCTTCTAAACTCATCTTGAAATAATCCTGCAACATATGAAGAATTTACAATTATTAAATTTTCATCATTAAAATACGCACCACTTCTTGTAGGATTCAAAGACCCAAATGCAACATACTTCGAATCAATAATAAATGTTTTATGATGCATCGTAGCAGTTGTCATCTCTCTTTTAATACTAAAATTATGCTGTAACTCTGAAATTCTTGAACCTTGTGCATTAATTAAACGCCTATCAACTAAACCTGTAACTTCAACTCCTTCTTCTAACTTATCTAATAATAGATTTTCAACACTCTCTAAGGTCAATACATACGTTGCAAATTGAATTGATTTTTGTGCTAATTGTAATGTTTCAACTAATCTATCTTCACATCGTTGATGAGGACAAAAGTATACTTGAAAATCTCCTACAATTTCACCCTCTTTTTTAAGTACATATTTCGTATTAAAAAACTCCAAAGACTCTTTACTAGCTCCAAAATCTCCTCCTCTCATCTCCTCAAATTCTGTAACTAATTCTTGTGCTAGTACTTCATTATCCTGCACAATAAATATCACATTATCATTTCTTTGAAGTCCAAAACGAGTAGGATTTGCAGTACCAAGTAATGAATGTTTCTTATCCACAATACAAAATTTATGATGCATCAAATTTTGATATCTAGAATCTCTTAAAGAATCATCAGTTAGTTCAATAGAAGTTCCGCTAAATGCTTCAACAAAAGGTCTGTGAGAATAATCTTCTTCAAATACAATTTTAATATCAATTCCTTCTTCATATTTTTCAAGTAATACGTTAGTTAAACTCTCCTCATTAAAATCTTGAATTGCACAAACAATAGACTCCTGTGCTTGATTAAAAAATTCAACCCAAGCATCTAAACAAGGAAACCCTTCTACATTACAAAAAATAAATTCGAAGTCATCAACAATAACTTCTCTTGTAGGTATTTCTTGAACTTGATTTTCAAATCTCTGTTTAAAAAAATCGTCTCTATTTTCAGTAGTACTACTCACATTAGTAGTTTGAGATTGTGAGAGATATTCAATAGTTTCAAAATAAGAAGAGGTATTGATAAGTTCAAGTCTCTCAACTACCAATAGTCCTATTAAAAAGACTAATACCAACATTGATAAAAATGGATATCTTCTTGATAACTTTCTCTTTTCCCTTCGAACACTTCTTTTTACGTTTTTTTTCAATTTTTTTTCCATCTTATTAGAAGTTTTATTTGGGCTATTTAACATATTATTCCAACAAAAAATAAATACATTTAAATAATTATATATTTATTACATAATAATAGGTTCTTATAAAATTTAAATGATACTTTAGCACAAATGAAGCTTCCAAACATCCTCCAACTCTTAGAACAATACATTTCAAGAGCAGTTCTTATCAAAAGTTCTCTATTATTATTTATTCTCTTCACAGCTACAATTTTATACGCTGAACAATTTCCCCCAAGTACTATTTCATTTGAAGAATTTAACTCACAACCACTTAAGACTCCTCTTTCTATTGAAGCAAAATTTAATCAATTATACACCTCACAAGATTTTAGTGTTATTGGACTATACTCAAATACTACAAATTTAACAATTACAGCAATTCTTCAAAGCAATAGTTCAGAACTTAGAACTCAAAATATTAATCAAATATATCTTTTTACAGGAAAAGTTTCAACATATAGAGGAGAAAAACAATTAGATATTTATTCTATACAAACTATTGATTGAATAACTTCTCCTTTAATTTTTCAGTTCTAAATCTTCGAGTTGAATCATCGGGTTTATATTTAAGAGGAATTTTTTTAATAGAATTTTCAGAAGATAAGGTATATTGTTTTGTCTGAGGATTAAAAAATATTTCTGTTTTCATAATATATTTAATTTCGTATTGTTTATAAAATTAATTTGAAATTTTTTATTTTGAAGTTCTATACTTTGATTTTTTATTCTAATTTTTTATTCTAATTTCATCTCCTTCAATGTAGACAATATTTTGTACAATCATCTTCTCTATAATTTCATCATAATTTTGATAATATTTCAAACACTCTTGTTTTGCTTTTTCAATTGAACAACACGAAGCATGTAAACACTCTTTTACAATAAAACTTCTAATATAACGAGAACTTCCCACAAATTTACTTTGATGGCCCAATGATTTAACTCCACTTTTTAAAGCAGTTAGCTTCAACGCTCCATAATCCATAAGAGCATTATTCCAATCTCTTCCTTTTCCCTTTGGGACTATCTGCTGAGCAGTTTCTTCTAATTCTTTGGTACTCATACTCTCACTTGCAAATCCTTCATAAATTAATATTCTTCTAATATTAGTATCAACCACTCCAATATCTTGATTAAATGCAAATGCACAAATAGCACTTGCAACATATGAACCCACACCTTTGAGTTTCTCTAAGTCGTCTTTTGAAGTAGGATATTCACCATTAAATTTTTCTAAAATTTGAGTGCAAGCTTCTTTAAAATGTAATACCCGTGAATTATATCCTAAACCTTGCCAGTGTTGTAATAATTTTTCATTTTTTGCGTTAACTACATCTTTTAAAGTTGGATATGTTTCAATCCAGGTAGTAAAATATTTCTCAACTCTATTCACTTGTGTTTGAGAGAGCATAATTTCACTAATATGAATATGGTACGGGTTTGTAGTTTGTCTAAATGACAAATTATGTCTTCCTTCTTTTTCATAAAATTCTAGTATTTTTTGCTGAAATTGTTGAATTTTAGAAGATGAAATTTCTTGAACTACTCGCATATACTATTTAGGAAAATTCTCATTGATAAATCTTTTCATTATTTAGGAGGAAACCTAGAAAATAATTTTAACTAATATGCAATATTCAAGTATTGCTTTGCAATACTTAGAGGCTTCTAGTAAATGTAAGGAAAATCATCTTTTAAATGTTCAAGTGCATATTTAATTTTAACCTCACTCTCACTATATAACTCAAACAATATATCTCCTTTTTGTATTTTGTCTCCTACTTTTTTTTTAATTATTAATCCCGCAGTTGGTGTAGTTGGAGCACCTACAATAAATGCAAGTTTTGAAATAGCCTTATTTTTAATTCCTTGTACAATTCCATCATGTCTGGCTATAATCTCCTCCCCATAAGTAGGAAATTCAGGTAACTGTTTATACCCTTGTGCTTTTCTAATTTGCTCAAACACTTCAAATCCTCTTCCACTTCTTAATAGTTTTAAAGCTAAATCATATCCTTTTCCTTTTACACACACTTTTGCAAGTTCAAAGATTTTACCTGTTAACACAAGTGCTTTCTCCATTAAATCTTTTGGAGCATCAGGAGAATTACTCAACACTGCAAGCACATCTAATGCTTCAAAATACGGACCTACTCCAAAACCAATGGGTTGTGAACCATTAGTTATCTCAACACTTATGGTAAGTCCAATTGCTTCTCCTACTACTTCAAAACGTTTTTTTAATCGTTTAGCTTTACTTAAACTCTCAACTTTAGTTTGAGGACCATACGGAATATCAATTAACACATGTGTTGAACCTGCAGATTTTTTTTTAGATAAAATACTTGCAATCATTTGATCTTCTGTATCAATATGAAGTGGGTGTTCTACTCTAATAATCATATCATCAGCAGGAGATAAATCTAATGCACCACCCCACGCAAGACATCCTCCTACATTTTTTACAATATGATACATATCATCTAAATTTAGTTCCACATTTGCAAGCACCTCCATAGTATCAGCAGTCCCCGCAGGAGAAGTAATCGAACGTGAAGATGTTTTAGGAATTGTGAGTCCACCTGCAATAATTAACGGAATTGCAAGCATAGTTGTTCTATTATTTGGAACTCCTCCAATACAGTGCTTATCAACTATAATAGGTCTATTTACATTTGAAAATTCTAAATGTTTTCCACAATCAACCATTGCTTGAGTAAATGCAATCACTTCAGCGTCAGTGAGCTTATGTACTGAACATGCTAGGACAAAATATGTAGTTTCAACTTTACTATATGAATTATTTATAATATCTTCTAAAATCTCTAAAAAATGAGAATGTTCAAGTCTAATTTTATTTTCAAATTTAAGTCTCACATATTCAATAGATTTAGGTTTAGGAGCAGGATATATCATCACTCCTCTTGAATATGCGCTTTGATTTAATTTAGCAGCTGCTTTTGAATTAAGCCCAATAGTATGAGAAGTATATGTTTTATCAACTTCAACATCACAAATTAGTTTGGTATGCTTATCTTTTGTCTCAACTACTATTTTATCTCCTCCAACTACTTTAAGCATCTCAGCTACTTCTTGATTAATAATTGCGTGAAGTTCATCTCCTGAATCAATATCTAATACTTTTACAGTAAACATATCTATTTTAAAGAAAATCTATTTTTAAATTTCCTTTATCTCTTAGAAGTTGAGAGTGGAACTCTATGATAAAATTCTTCTATACAATCAAAGCATTAATAAATTAACAATTCTTTTTTTTTGTATGAATTCACAAACATCTACTAATTCCAATTCATTTTCTAACTATCTTGATATTTCATATTGGTTTAATCCTCAAATTTTAGCTGATATCAAAACATTACAGCAACAATTCTCAAACGCACGACCGTATGAGCATATTTCAATTCAAAATATCCTAAAAGAAGAACTTGCAAAAGAATTAGAACAAGCATTATTTAGTTTGGACTATGAAGAATTTGATATTGATTTATATCATTTCTTTAAAACTCTTGATTTTAAATATGTCACCAATTTACCTGAAATATTACAGCAATTTCACACATTTATCTTTCAACCTCAAACAATTCAATGGTTTGAACAACTTACTTCAACTCCTCTTAATACTTCACACAAAGGAGATTTACACTCCATTTTATTACAACATACACATTACTTATTATGTCACGATGATCAAGTTGATCAGAGAAGTATTGCATTTATTATTAACTTATCTCACGATTTCTCAAAAGAGGATGGAGGAGCACTTGAAATTTTTGGACATAATACAAACAATGAACCAACAAATCCTCAAAATACAATTATTCCAGAATTTAATCAATTAAATATATTTAAAGTAAGTCCTATCTCATTTCATCAAATTAATGAAGTAGAAGCAAAAGATAAAAATAGACTCTCAATTAGTGGGTGGTATTACAAATGAAACAACATATTCAACAGCTCTACAAAACAGAAGAATTTTTTGAACAAGCACAACAATTTTTTAATCAAGAAGGATTTATTCAACTCCAAGAATTTTTCAATTCAAAAGAAAAAGAAGTAAAAGATTGTTTTAGTACATTTTTAAACATTGATGACAATATATTTGAAGAAAAATATTCTCCTCTTATTCATAGAAAATTTGAGATGAGTCCACAGAATATACCACTTTCAATATTAGAATGTATTGAGTTTTTTAAAAGTAAAACCTTTGAAGAATATCTTGAACAACTCACAGGATTTAGTATTCAACATACAAAAACAAGTATTTCTAAATTTAAACATAAATGCTTTGAACTTATTCATGACTCTAAACTCACTGACTCAATGCTCATTGATGTCTACTTTTTTATTTCAAAAGATGACTTTGAACAAGAAGAAGGAGGACATAAAGTATATACCACATTTGATGAAGAACTGTTTTATATTCAACCAACTTCAAATACTCTAACATGTGTATTTAGAGATGAAGAACTTAGAATATATACTAAATATATCAATTCTCTTGCAAAAAATAAAGAATATATTCAAATTCACTCTACTTTTGAAATATTGGGAACTTTAGAGGAAGATTTAGTATAAATTTTCAATTTTTATTACCAATTAAGTTTATTAATAAATTTGTATTTTATATACTATGTATTCAATACCAAAAGTTTTCACTTCTAAACATTATGCTGACAATTGTATCTTAGCAATGGAAGAATTTGCACTTAAAAAAAGAGATGAAATTACTAAAAGATGGAGCGTCTCTGTTCAAGCTAAGCAAAATTTAAAAGGAGAGGAAATAATATTTAACAAAAGAAAAGACTTAGAAATTGAAAAAATTCGTTTTATTAACAAAAAAGGATTTCAAATACTTCAAAATGTAATTAAACAATTTCCAATACCTCAGAAAATGCCTCCAGTATACCAAGAATTACTCTCAACATCGGGAACTTCATTAAAAGAATATGAACAAGCACTTAAAACTATAAAACAAATTCAAACTAACTTAGATATGCTATGTTCTCAGTATTTACGTAAAGTCCAGTATGCAAAAGGACATAACACCTTAAGATTTCAATTCAAAAAATTTATGGGTAAATATAATTCATACTTTACAAAAGAAGAACAAGCCTTTAAAACACTTCAACAAGTGTCTGAGTTTTTATCTAAACTTCCTACATTTAAAGATATTTTCACCACTGCAATTGCAGGATTTCCAAATGTTGGTAAATCAACACTAATGAAAAAAATTACTAATAGTGATGTTGAAATTCAAAATTATCCCTTTACTACAAAAGGATTAATGTTTGGATATATTTATCTTAATGATGTTCCTCTCGTTCAATTTATTGATACACCTGGACTTTTAGGAAGAACTAAATCTAATGCAATTGAACAAAGAGCTCAGATAATTATTCAACAATTTGCAAATCAACTCATATTTGTACTTGACTTGACAACAAGTTGTGGATATACTGTTGACTCACAAATAAAATTACTTAAAGAAACAATAAAATTAGAAAAGCCACTTGTAATTTATATTTCAAAAACAGATTTATTTGAAGAAGATGAAAAAGAAGAGTTTGAAGCAATTAAAAAGCAATTTAAAAAAATTAAAATGTTTACAGATTCACAAGAATTAACTAGGTATATAGAAGAAGAGGAGAAGAAAACCCAAAAACTAAATATGAATTCTATTCCAACATTAAAGTTTAATTAATATTTCTAAAATATTTTAAATATAATTTTCACATTTATTTAATCAATAATTTTTCCGATAAGTAAATTTTGAGGTTGTGAAGAAATACTCAAACTTTGAGTTGAAAAAGCCTCCTCTTGTGCATTTACATATACTTTATGCTCATTAGAATTATCAAGTACAAATACAACATGATACCACTTGCCACCTGTAAATTTATCTGTTTTTGATTTAATTTCAAACTCAATATTTCCGCCTCCATCAAATGTATAAAATCCAACTCTTCCTGTCTCTTGAATATTAAATCCAATACCATAGTTTGAATTATCTGATAGAGCAAAAAAGAATGCATCTGTTGAAGAGTCTAATGTTTTTTTAGGCTTAAACCAAAATGAAGTAGTTGTACGTTGATTCATTTCGAAATTTTCAATGGTCACAAATTGGTCCTCCTCAAAATCTAATCCTGCAAGTAAAATTCCTTTTCTTGAAGTTGGGGTATTACTATCAAAGCTAGCCGTACTTCCTAGGATGAAATTATATGTCTTAGTATCATCAAGGCCCGTTTGACTCATTGAATCAAATGTTAAGATTAAATTTTCAATATTTGAAAGAGTTGAAAATACTCTAATATTTGAATCAAATTCTGAGAAAACTATATCTGATGAGCCAAGCTCAATTTGACTCTCAATATTTTCCCCACCAACTTCACTTTGAGAAATTCTACTTACTCTTCTAAAATTATCATCTTTAAAATTTAGATTATTTAATTCAAACTGATATTTTTTACCAGAACAAGAAATCAATGTCAAAATAGAATTAGAATTAGACACATTGGAACTTATAAAAATTCTTCCTTGTCTTTCTCTATTGAGTATCTTATGAGTATTAGACAAAAATTCTACAGGAGAGTAATCTTTGTGAGTTGATACTATAAAATTATTATCTATAAAAATATCAAAACAAATTGAATTTCCTGACATTGTCTGAAAGTTTCTATCTCCAGCATTTTCAAACTCTAAGACCAATTTTCCATATTGACTTACAAGTCCTTCAAGTTGAATTTCCTCTTCAATAATTGACAATAATCTATCTATCCCTTCACGTTGTATCTTATCTTGGTCAAGAACTTGTGATGAATACATCGTAATTGTGCCAATCATTGCTCCAATTGTTATAAATACTGTCAAAGAGAATGCTATTATAGTTCCAAATCCTGCCATTTTATATTGTTCAAAATATCTTAGTCAACATTAAAATTTCTTTTAATGATATTTCCAAACTCAGTTACAATAATTACTTCGTGAGTTCCAGGACTTAACTGAGTTGGAAATACAACTCTAATTGTATCTTGCAAGTCCATTACTTGAATTGGAGAGTTAGTATTTGCATTTAGAGTTTCTAAGTTTTTTTTAAATTCTTGATTTATGAAAAAATTTAGTAGATTAGTATCTAGAGTAGTTTTTCCCACATTTCTTACAAAAATAACTACCTCTTCTTGTTCGGGTTCGTAAAATACGTTTGAAATTATTAACTGTGTTTGAACTTTTTTTAAAATTAAATCTTGTTGTGTAGTTAAACTATCTTGACTTTGGGTTACGAATTGTTGAAAAGCAATAATTACTCCTAAAGAAACTCCAATTACTGCTATAAATAAAATAAGAGCTGAAATTGCATCTCCAGCTCCTTTTTTTAAAATTTTTGATGGAAAAATTTTTTTTATAATAATCATTTAAATAAACATAAAGAAATATATTTTATAAAATTAAGTTATGATTTGAAAGAGAATAAACTATAATATTCATTTTAATTCTTTATTATATTTTGAACTTTTAATTTTTTGAATTCATAAAAATAAAAATTGTTTTCTAAAATTATTATAATGTTTAAAAAATAATTTGTTTTTCAGCACCTGAGTTATGTACTATTAATAGATTATTAGAATTTGAGAAATTATCAAAAATAATTTGTACTTCAAAATCTTCAAATGGAGTAATTAATTTATACTTAATTGGTGATAAATTAGAATCTAAAAATTCAATATTAGAGCTCTTAATAAAATTTGAATTAATAAAAAAAGAAAACTCATTAACTAAAAATTGAGTTGAACCAATATTTCTAATTCTCAGAGTTAAATTAGATTGAGCTTTACTAATTTCTAAAATTTCAAAATTCTGATTTCTACTCTCAATTGATGTAATATAATTTGATGATAATTGCTCCTGCGTAACTAGAACTGAATTTTGATAATTTGAAAACATAATAACACCTATGATAGTTAATGAAGAAAATAAGACTAATACAACAATTGCTTCAGAAAATGCAATTTTTGATTTAAAATACTTTGAGATTTTTCTATAATTACAAAAAATTTTATTCATACAATAGTTTGTTTAAGAGTAAAAAATTTATAAATTTTCTTCATTCAAAAAGAATTATAAATAGAATTTTTCAAATTAAATTTCATTATTATTATTTTTCAAAATTCTATTTCTCAAATACGTAATACTTAAAAACTTAACGTAACCATACATATGTATGTCAACATTTACATTTGCTCATTTAGCAGATATTCATTTAGGTTCATTTAGAGAACAAAAACTCAAAAATTTACAAATCAATCAATTTATTAAAACAATTGATGAAATTTGTACTGATTCATATGATTTTGTAGTGATAAGTGGAGATATATTTAATGTTCCCCTTCCTCCTCTTGAATATATTGAACTTGTAATTGAACAGATGAAAAGATTACAAGAACTCAATATTAAAGTATTCGTAATTGGAGGTTCACATGATTACTCTTTAACACATAAAAGTTTTATTCAAATCTTAGACTCTGTAGGAATTTGGAGAGATGTTGGAAAGTGGAGAAGTATTGACTCACAAACGATTGAGCTTATCCCCACTACATTTTCTCTTGAAGAGATAAACATTGAAATTTGTGGAGTGTTAGGGAAAAAAAATGGGTTAGACTCTAAAATATATGAAAAACTAATTTCAACAAATAAGGATATAAAAAAAATTACTTCTAGGAAAAATAATCATAAGACTTACTCCATATTTATGTTTCACTCAACTATCAAAGAACTATTACAATCAACTCAGCATAAACAAATTCCTTGTTCATACTCTTCCTCAATTCTTCCAAAAGAATTTAATTATTATGCCGGAGGACATATCCACTATCCAAATTCTATTTCATATGAAGATAATTCAATACTTGCATATTCAGGACCTATTTTTCCAAACAGTTTTAGTGAATTTAAAGATTCATTTTCAGGATTTTATAAAGTAATTGTTGATACTCAAACTCTTAAACAGACAAGTGAATATGTCAAACTTCCTTTAATTAACATTATTGAATGTTCTATTGATTGTGAAAATAAATTACAAAGTGAAGTAGGGCAACTCATAGAAGAGAGAATCGCTCTTTTAGAACAACACAATTCCATTAAAGATTCAATGGTATTATTTGAATTATTTGGTGAATTAAATGAGGTTTCAAAATCTCTGCCAATTGACACATATATTTCTAAATTATACAATATGGGCGCATATATTATTTTAAAAAATACCCTTCAACTCACGTCTAAAAAAATTACTCATACTCACAAACCCGCATCGTTTTCAACTGCACAAGAATTGGAGGCTAGTATTTCCAAAAAAATATTTAATTCAAATCCTAGAAATGATGAACTCATAAGAAACCAAGATGTAGATTTTAACTTGCTAGTTGAGTGTTCAAAAGTTCTTCTTGAACTTGATACAAAAAAACAAGAAGAAGAAACAAATTATCATTATGAAGAAAGAGTTGTAAAACAAATCCATACTATTTTAAATGAGTATTTATCTATTACATTTAAGAGGAATTAAACTAAATATTTACTTGAATATAATATTAGTAATTATAATATATAATTATAATACATAATATAAAAAAAACAATTAAGAACTTATAAAAATAAAAAACAAATGATAACAAAACAATTTCAACATACTACTCATAGCATCATTTTAGAAATTAAAACTATTGGGATAATTGATAAAACAGATATTATTGGAACATTGTATAAACAACTCAGTAATGTTCTTACAAAATCTGCAAATTTTGAAGAATTAGTAAAAACGGGTAAAATTGGAAACTTAGAAATTTCAATTAAAACTTATAAAGGAAATTCAAAAGCACAATGTATTATTCCAACAAATTTAGATATTCAAAATGTGTGTTTACTTGCTGCAAAATGTGAACAAATTACTAAGATAGGGCATACTAAAGGAGAAATTCGGGTACTTAATATTATACATACACAAGAAGATATTGAAAATCAAATTCATAAAAGAGCACAAGAACTTGAAGAAAAATTTTTTAAAAATACTATCATACCAGAAACTTCTTCTGATTCTTCTAAAAAATCAACATCTAAAACTATAAATACAAAAACCTTAACTTCTCAAAAAAAATCTCAGCAAGAAGTTATAGAATTAATTCCTAATTGTTATTCAACTCCAAATATTGAACTAGAAAAGGTTTTATTATTTGTTGAAGGAAGAAGTGATGTGAGACATTTAGTATATCATGGATTTACTAATATTATCTCAGTGAATGGTTCTCATTTAGATATTTTGCAGATTAAAAAATTGCCCTGGTTTAAAGAAAAAATTGTATACCTCGTATTAGATGGAGATTCATCTGCTCAAAAAATAGCTCAGCAACTTCAGGAACATTTTACATTTGAACAAGTAATTTTTGCTCCTAATAATAAAGAAATTACTGAATTAAAAAAATATGAACTTAATAGAATTTTAAAAAGAACTCAAAAGATAAACAATAAAAATGAGAATACTCACAATAAAGATATTTCTAAAAAAGATGGAGAAAATAAAATTTTAAGTGAAGAAGAAACTGAAAAACAATATTTTACTAAAGAAGAATATTTTGTAATTGAAAATTATCTTCAAGCAGTAGAAGGAAAAGGAAGAGTTGTCGGATTTGATGAAGGACTTGGTTTGTTATTTGATATCCCTCTTCAAAATTTTAAAGAAACTTCTCTTGAAAATGTATACCTTTTAATAATTGACGCATTATTTGAAAACTCTTTGTCTAAAAAAATCAATTCCCAAATTAAACAAACTCAACTCTCTTGTATTATAGCAAGAGGAATTCCAACTCCTCTTAAAAATATTAAGATAATTTCTTTTAATGAATTTAAAGCATCTGTGGAGGGGTAGAAATATTGAGAGAAAAGTCATTTTGGGAGATTTTTAAAACCTCTTCTTAAAACTCCTAGATTTGCAAAAGTGCTTCATTTCTATAACTCTTTTTAATAAAGATAATTTTTCTTCTTCATTATCTTTTTAAACTACTGATAACTTCTTATCTATATAATGTTAAATGAAGAACAAGTTTTTGTAAGTTTATCAAGACTCCCAGTAGTTATTGGACAAGAAGGTACTACAAGAAAACTTATTGAGAGTAAATTTGAAGTAAACCTTGAAATTGATTCTAAAAGTGGGGAAATAATAATTAAAGGAGAAGACTCATCAAAAAGATATATTACATCATTAGTATTACAAGCAATTAATTATGGTTTCTCACCTGAAAATGCACTATTTTTAGAAGATGAGTTTAATGTGCTTGATGTTATTGATGTTAAAAAAAGCATAAGGGATTCACATAGACTTAAAGTGGTGATGGGAAGAATTATTGGACAAGAAGGTAAGACTAGAAAATTAATTGAAGAAATTACTTTGTGTAAGGTAACAATTAAAGATAATTTTGTAGCAGTAATTGGAAAATTTGAAAATGTACAGCTAGTTCATGAAGCACTGGGGATGCTTATTAAAGGTGCAAGCCATAAAAGTTTTTATGGATATTTAGAGAGAAATAAAGTGTCACAATTTGAATTTTAAATTTTTAATAAAATATTAATATTTGTATAATATGTCAATAATAAAACAAATTTTTTACTTAATCAATTTTGCAGAATTTAGAAATATTTATAAAACTCGTCCCATTTATGAATAAGTATAGAGAGTAATCTCTGTTGTAATGAAATTACGAAAATCAATTAAAAATGGCAAGTAATAAAGAACACTTTAATGTAGTATTCATTGGACACGTTGACCACGGAAAATCAACAACAGTTGGAAGATTGTTATTTGATGCTGGTAGAGTAGATGAACAAACAATGAGAAAACTAAAAGAAGAAGCTGCTGCTAATGGAAAAGCAGGATTTGAATTTGCTTATGTTATGGATAACTTAGGAGAAGAAAGAAAAAGAGGAGTAACTATCGACTTATCTCACAAAAAATTCGAATCAGAAAAGTATGAATTTACTATTATTGATGCACCAGGTCACGCTGACTTTATTAAAAACATGATTACAGGAGTATCACAAGCTGACGCAGCTGTATTAGTTGTAGCATGTACTGATGGTGTTAACGCACAAACAAAAGAACACGCATATTTATCCAAAGTATTTGGAATTGACCAATTAATCGTTGCGGTTAATAAGATGGATATGAGAGAGTATTCAGAGAGCAGATTTAATGAAATTAAAGATGAAGTTAATGCATTAGTTGGGAAGTTAGGGTTCAAGTCAATTAGATTTATTCCAATTTCAGCTTTAATGGGAGAAAATATTACTAAAAAATCAGATAATATGTCTTGGTATACTGATGCTCCTCTATTAGATTTATTAAATTCCTATGAACCTGCTAATAGACCTACAGATTTACCTTTAAGAGTACCTCTGCAAGATGTATATGCAATTAAAGGAATTGGTTTAGTGCCAGTAGGAAAAGTTGAAACAGGATTATTAAAACCTAACACAAAAGTTGTAGCTGTACCAGCTAAAACAGGAACTGGAATGGCTGGAGAAATAAAAGATGTAGAAATGCACCATGAGAAAGTAAAAGAGGCACCTCCTGGATTCAATGTAGGTTTCTCAGTTAAAGGATTTAACAAAGGAGATTTAGCTAAAGGAGACGTTATTGGAACACCCGATGCTCCACCTTCATTAGTTCAAGAATTCACTGGACAAATTATGGTTTTAAACCACCCAAGTGTAATTACTGTAGGATATTCACCAGTATTTCATATCCACACAGCTCAAGTTTCATGTAGAGTAACTGAGATTGTTAAAAAGTTATCTCCTGAAGTTCAAGATAATCCAGATTTTATTAGAAATGGGGATGCAGCTTTAGTTAAATTTACACCTCTTAAAGCAGTAGTTATTGAAAAAAGAGATGAGTTGCCTCAACTAGCAAGATTTGCGATTAGAGATAGTGGTAAAACAGTAGCAGCAGGACAATGTATGGACTCAGTTAAAAAGCCATTAAAATTATAGATAACTAATTTTAAAAAATGGCACAACAACAATATTTACGAATTAAGCTTGTTGGAGATAATATCTCTAACTTGAATTCATTTGTGGAAGAAATTTCAGCTATTTGTGATAAATTAGGGGTAATTATGAAAGGACCAATTCCTATGCCTACAAAAAAGTTGAAGGTTACCGCAAGAAAGTCTCCTTGTGGAGATGGTAAGGCATCATTTGAAAAATATCAAATGAGAATCCATAAAAGACTTTTGGATGTTCAAATTAATGACAGAGTAATTAGAATGATTATGAAAGTTCCAATTCCAACGGGTCTAAATATTGAATTAAAAGTAATTTAAATCTATTTTTTTAATGTTATATAAGTTCTACTCAAAATAACTTAGTTTTATGTTTACTTTAAAATTTATTATTTATAATACTTCACACTGACTTGTTATATAGTTCAAAACCTTTATAAACACAATTATATTACTAAAAATATGATAATACCCGTTAGATGTTTTTCGTGTGGTAATGTGATTGGTTCCTCTTGGGAATCCTACCAAAAAATGATTTCAGAAGGAAAAAGTAAAAAAGAAGCACTAGACACTTTAAAAATTAAAAAATATTGTTGTAGAGGAGCAATTATGTCACATGTTGAAATGATTAATACTATAGGACAATATTAATTTTTATTAATATTATTTTAATTTTAAGGTACTTATTTAAATTAAAGATAATTTTCATACATATATGAATACAAACTCCCCTAATTCTCTTAAATCTAAACTATTACCAAATATCCCACAAAATCTTCATAGTTTAGTTCCAAGATCATTTGAAAGTATTGGTTCAATTGGGATTATAGAAATCCCTAAAGAACTTAAAGAATTTGAAATTATAATTGGAACAACTCTTCTTAAATCAAATCCTCAACTTCAAACTATTGTTAAAAAAGCAAGTTTTCATGAAGGAGAATTTCGAACACAACAATTTACATGTATTGTAGGAGTGAATAATACTATTACTCAATATAGAGAGAATGGAGTTCTCATTGAGCTTGATATTAATGAAGTCTATTTTTCAACAAAACTCTCAACTGAGAGAGAAATCATTACTAAAAGAGTAAAAGAAAACTCTAATGAATTAGTTTTATTTTCAGGAGCTGGTCCTTACTCGTTTGTTATTTCAAAACAACAACCAAATATTTCAAGAATTACCTCAATTGAACTTAATCCTCAAGGTCATTTGTATGCTCTAAAAAATATTGAACATAATAAGAGTAATTTGAAAAAGTCCTTAATTTTTAAAAATATTCAACGAATTTGCAAAGAATACTCAATTCCTCTATATGAAAAAAAAATTCTAAAATCATTAAATGAATTAATATATAATTTTAGTAATTGTGATGTAAATTCTTATGCTCCTCTTCTTAGTTTAAGTACATCTCCTTTTCCTAGCTCCAATTCTTTAAGTATTTCCTCAATATCTTATAAAGAGATTTTTGAACTTTCTAAATCAAATAACTATGGTAATACTGCTACTTATTATGTTGATTTAAATGAATTAAAAGAAGAAGAAAAAATAAAATACTTATTTTTACTAATTTGTAATCCTAAGTATATCATTTTTAATATCAAAGTTGGCTCTTCAATATATTCAATTCAAACTTCTCTTGAAAAAAATTATTTTCTTCAATTACTCACCACTTCAAAATCAGTTGATGAAATCATAAAATATAATTCAATATATATGCCCCTTCCTAAAACAGCAATTGAATTTTTATCACACGCATTGACATTATGCAGTAAAGGAGGAATTATTTATCTATATTGTTTTTTAAAAGAAGAAGAATTAGAAAATTACTCAAATGATACAATTAAAAAAATTTATGCCATTGGTGAAGAGGAGAATACTAATTTAAAAATTTTACAAATACGAAAAGTAGGACAATCTGCTCCAAGGATGTATAGGAGTTGCATTGAAATCCAAAAATTAGACTGAAGCTTATAAATAAATTGAATAAAACTATGAAGTTGAGCTAAATCGTTGATAATTTTCTCTTAATTGGTTATGATAATTATTCTTCATATAATTCACCCCATTGTACCTATACGCAACAGTTTCCCAGTTCGTATTTGAACTTTGTAATTCTCTAAGTAATGTTGAATCTGTGAGTATAAAATTTAACATGGCTCTTACTTGCTCTGCTTCACTTGACATTGCTTCATAAAACTCATCAATTGAAGAATATCCAGCTCTTTTATAATTAAATCCCATTACTTGGCCAACTCCAAAACTTGAAGAATATATAGCTCTTTGAGAATTATCATTATATGCACTTTTAAACGCTTGATAATTAGTTTCATGAGTAATAGTTGAAAATCCACTTTCTTCATCAATAGTACAAGGAACTCTAGGAGAAGATTGCAGTGGAAAATCTTCTCCCCTATTTGGATCATTATAAATATGACATTCAAATCTTACAGTGGGATGATCATTACCTAAAAAAGGATTTCCTTTACTCTCAATTTCAACAAACGCTTGAAGTTTAGCAAGTTCAATATCGTGCTCTTTTGAGAGTTCAACTAACATTTCATTAAATGAGTTATCACTTACTCGACTCTGTTCTTCCCTTATTTCTCCCTCTCCTATTATTCCACCAATAGAGTTTGGAGGTTTTTCCAATTCTTTAATTTCTTCGAATGCTTTATCTTTTTGATCCAAATATGCATTCATAACACATGTACAATGTTCATCCTCAATACTTTTACATCTTGATTCTTTTTCTATATATAATTTAACATCTTGATACAATTCAAATTCTTGAGAGGAAGAATCACAACGATATCTTGAATTTTCAGGTAATCTATCGAATTCACTCTCTTCACAATATACTTGCCTATATTGTTGAAATCCAACTGACCTACATTCTTGCTCAGCTCCTTCAACTTGAAGAACTTGATAAGAAGTAAATAATTGGCCTATTGGACCTGAAACTAATATTATTAAAACAATAAAAAATAAAAAAAATATAATAATTCTTTGAACCGGAAGTCCTCCCTGAGCTTTTTTAATATAGTTAAAAAAATTATTCATTTTATCCTCTAATTGAATCAACAGGAGTATAATATTTAGCAGTACTGTTTTTTGAAATTACTTCAAATTCTAAATCTTCAAAATGAATATCTCCTAAAATTCCTTTAGAGTTCACTAACTCAAATCCTAAAATTCTCGTATCTCCTTTTTCAAATCTTTTAAATTCCCAAATTAATTTATACTTATTTGAGCCTTTAAGTACTTTAGTAGGAGGAGTAATAGAAAAAGACTCATCCTTAACATGCAGATATGAGGGCATTTTAAATGTCACTCGTAATGTGTCAATTTCTTCACTTCTAATATTTTCAAAACCAACTTTAACTTTAAAACTTTTAATTCCTTCGTGCTTTACTTTTTTTATATGTTCAAAATCTATTTCAACAGCTAAAGGATTTTTATACTTAAAATATACTTTAATTAATGAAATGATTACTACAATAAATAGTAAAACTAATATAATCCCATATCTAATCTCATATGCAAACTCAGAAGTTTCACTTGGCTCAACTTGAATTTGAAAAATATAATTGGTTCCATCTCTTACATAGGGAGTATTTGATACGAAAAAAAACCGTTCATACCATTGGAATTCTCTTTCAACTGTATGCAATGAGCGAGTGTTTCCAATATTTGTTACTTCAATCTTCTCTCCAATAGACCATATATTTGTGAATGTATTCTCATTAATTTCTAATCTTTCAAACTCTAAAATTTCAACTGAGTCTCTTAACTTCCATTGTTGACTTCTACCATATTCTCCCTCCAAACTTACTCTTACAATTCTGTCATAATTTCCGGGTTTAATTATCTCGGGAATTGAGAAACTAATATCTATTACATCTCTTAGATATGAAAAATTTAATTCTTTAGTTTCAAGTTCTACTTCTCCTATCTGCTTAGATATTTTAACTTTCGTAATTTGTTTACTTTCATCTAAGTTTTGAGCCGAAACTCTAAGAGAATTTTCAAATTCTGGAGACATCCTGGTTGTAGAAGGCTCAATTGAAAAATCGACAGGTAAATTCATAGGTGCATATACCTCAAGCCTATAGACAACTTCTAGTGTATCTTCATCTTCTAAAGGGTTTATAAAAATTGGAAAATTAAAAACTCCAAAAAATTCATCATCTAGAACAAACTTGCTCAGTCCTTGACTATCAACAATTCTAGTATACCCCAGATTTTGGGGAACCAACACTAAAAATTTAATTTCTTTTCTTTCGTGGGGGTTTAATGTTATTTGAGGATTTTCAACTAAAACTTCCCAATTTAGAGTTGGATTAATTGAAATATTAAAATCTTGTTGAGCATCTAATTTATTAACAATAGTAAAAGAAAACTCGACTTCTTCTCTATTTGTTGAAATAATAGTGTTTATATTTTCTTGAGTAATAAATGAATATGTATTTTGATTATATTGTTGAAAAGTTGAAAAACTTACTATTTGAGATAATAATATACCTAGTATAATTAATAATTGTAAAGATTTAATAATTAAATATTTCAATTTAAAAATCTGAGTTTTCATCTGATTCTTCCTCTTTTTTAGATTTAATTTTTTTAATTTCATCCTTTAATCCAAGTTTAGTGATTATCTCTTTATATCTATTTCTAATTGTAACTTCAGTAACACCACTTACTTCTGAGATATCTCTTTGAGTTCTTCTCTCTCCTTCTAAGAGTCCTGCAATATAGAGCGCAGCAGCAGCAATTCCTATAGGTCCTCTGCCAGAAGTTAAATCAAGAGTTAAAGCTTTAGATAAAATTTCAACCCCCCTTGATTGTGTCTCAGGACCGTAATTTAATACACTTGCAAATCTAGAGATATAATCAACAGGATTAGATGGTAAAATTTTAATTTTAAGTTCTCTTGTGATATATCTATATGACCTCCCAATTTCTTTTTTATCAATTCCACTTGCCTCACTAATTTCATCGAGTGTCCTAGGGATATTTTGTCTTCTACACGCAGCATATACAACACCTGCGACTACACTTTCAATTGAACGCCCTCTTACTAAATTTTTTTGAACTGCTTCAGTATAAATTTTTCCTGCCTCTTCTTCAATAGAAGTTGGTAAATTCAAATATGATGCGAGCCGTCTCAATTCTCCAAGAGCAATTTTTAAGTTCTTCTCCATTACAGTTGAGAGTCTTTTTTGCCACCTTTTTAATCTTTGAAGCTTATATCGTTGTTTTTTGTCTAATGAAAATGAATCACTCTCTGAACCTATAGATGTTCCAAGACCCATATCAAACTTAGTATATGTGGTTGGAGCTCCCGTTCTTCTCATCTCAGAACCTTCACTCTCTTCAAAATCCCTCCATTCTTTTCCTAGAGAAATATTTCTACCATCAATTACAAGACCACAAGATCTACAAATAATCTCTCCTTTGTCTTTATTATTATATAAATTACTACTTCCACATTCAGGACACTTTCTAACATTATCTCCTACCATTTTACGTAAATCTATGTACTTTATGACCAAAAAGTTTTTAAAAGTATGTAATCTCTTAAGAGTTGCTTTTTAGTTTTAAAAAAGAATAAATTAAAATTATAAATAAATAATCTCTCAATAAATTAAATTATTAAAACTCCTCTTTGAAATGGTGACAAAACATTAAATCGTTAATTTTTTCATATAATATATATGAAAATCATATTTCACGGTGCTGCACAAGAAGTTGGTAAAAGTTGTATTGAAATTATCTCCCGAGGAAGAAGATATTTATTAGACGCAGGAGTTAAATTTGTTCACGGAGGAGTTGAATATCCAAAATATTTAGATAAAGTAAGTGAGTTAGATGCAATTTTCCTCTCTCACGCCCATATGGATCATTGCGGAGCTCTTCCAATGCTTGAACACAAACGATTAAAATGCCCTATTTATTGTACTAAAATGACATGGGATATTGCAAATATTTTACTTGAAGACGGATTTCATTTAGAAAAATTACGTTCAATTCATCCTGCATATTCAGTAAGAGATGTACGAGCAGTTAAAGATGATGTAAATTTAGTGAGATATTCTAAATGGTATGAAACTAAAGATAGAAAAGTTAAATTTCAATACATTAATGCAGGACATATCCCTGGAAGTGCATCTATTTTACTTGAAATAGAAGAAAAGCGAGTATTATATGCTGCTGACATTAATACTGAAGAAACACTTCTTATGCAACCAAGTTTACTTGAAAAATTAGAATTTGATAAGCCAATTGATGTGCTTATTACTGAAAATACCTATGGAAATAGATTACATCCTAATAAGACAGATGTGCAAGAAGGATTTATAAAATCAGTTATGAGTGGAATTGAAGGAGAGGGGTCAGTATTACTTCCAGTGTTTGGAGTTGGACGTTCACAAGAAATCTTAATTCTACTAAGTAAATTACCAAAAAACATCCCGATTTATTTAGATGGTTCTGCAAGAATTCTTACTAAATTTATCTATCAATCAAGTGATCCATTTATCAACAATAAAGATATTTTAGAAAATATGTTTAAACGAGTACATTTAGTAAAACATCCTAATGAAAGAGCAAAAATTGCAAAACAAAAAGGAGTCGTTATTCTCACAACTTCAGGAATGCTTCAAGGGGGTCCAAGTGTTGGATATGCTGAGATGATGATAAACGATAAAAATAATTTTATAATCTTAAGTGGATTTCAAGCCAATGGAACTAATGGAAGAAGTATTTTTGAAGATCATATATTTTATAATCATCACCAAAGGTTTAAAGTACACGCTCACGTGAGAAAGTTTGACTTTTCAGCTCATATTGGACAAGATGGAATTCATAAAGTGATGAAAAATCTAAAAGCAAAATATATTCTTCTTCAACACGGTGATATAGATGCACTTGAGGCTGTAAAACAATGGGGAGATAGGCACAAAGACGAAGTTCCTTCAGATGTAATAATTCCTAGAATAGGGGAAGAGCTGGAGTTTTAATTGTTTTAAAAATTCGTTACATATTTAACTGTGGGTTTTTTTGAAGATTTTGTTAAAAGTAATGGACTTTGATTATCAGGTATCATAATTATTTTTGGAAATGTATAATTTACTCTTTGAAATTCTGTTCTAAGTCCATTTAATCTTTTTATAGTTGAGGTGAATGGAGTTATAATATGACTTATAGGAGTTCTAAAATCATCTAGATTCTTATTTCTACGACCTTTCAAAAAATCTAAAACTCTTTGATCATCATTTACTAAGTCTATATCTATGCAAAGAGTTTTATTGTTTGAATTTTGCATATAAGCTGGAGAGTACAGTTGATTTGACTTATTTTCTATTAATTGAGTTCTTCTGCGACTTAACCCTATCATAGTAGAGCCTTCAATCCCATAAAGATAACTACGATTATTAATACCAAATTTGTCTAAAAAAGTATTTTGTACTGAATATTCTATTAAACTTGGGTGTATGTATGTATGAGCGTTAGTTACAGGTAACTTATTTGTTCTAAGTTGTTCTGTAGAAAATCCCCAACTTCTTAATCTATCTTTTAAATTATCTTTATGAATTTTTTGAAAATTAGAATTTCTTCTACTCATTTAATCTTTTAACTCAATAGTAGTATTTAAATTACTTTTAGATGTTATTCGTATTTCACTACATATGTTTTAAATATTTTATTAGTTGAAAGTTTATTTTTAAGTTTTAGTGAAATAAATTTAAAAAATATATAGTGTTAATTTAAGGTATGGTAATTAAAAAACACCAAGAAAAAACTACTAAAGATACTAAAAGCTCTCATAAAAATCATAAAAGAGAGCCCATTAGAACTAGCTCTTCTTCAAATGCTAAAAAAACTGATACTCGCCTGAAAAGAACATCATCTAAAAAATCAATTAATCCTAGTCAAATTCAAGTATTAATTGGAGCAGCAGTTGTTGGATTATTAGTAATTATTTTAGTAATTGTAGTTGGTTTGGCATTTACATCAAACGGTAATGGAGAAGAAATTCATGAAGATATTAATATGCCCGAAGTAATTCCTGAGACTCCAATTACTTCAGAAGAAGATTTAGAAGTTGAAAATGATTTTGATCCTCTAACACCTATACTAAATATTAATGGAGAGGAAGTATTAGCTCAAGATGTAGCCGTTGTTCAAATGCAACTTCAACAACAAGGATTTGAAATTAATGAACAACAAGCACTTGAGCAAATAATTACAAATACAGTTTTACTTCAAGCAGTTCAAGAACAAAATTTTGTAATAACTAACGAAGAAGCGGAAGAGGAATTAATCCAACTTCTTTCAACCCAGGGATTCACTATAGATGATTTAAAACTTGATTTGGAAGAACAAGGGGTTTCATATGAAGCAACTCTTGAGGATTTTAAAGAAAGAATTGCAGTAGATAGATTTTTAGAGCAAAATATTGATATCAGTTCAGTTGAAGTAACACAAGAAGAAGTTGAAGAGTTTTATGCTATGTATTCTATGCAGATGGGAGAACAAACCCTGCCTTTTGAGGAGATTGAACTTCAAATTGTGGCACAAATTGAACAAGAAAAAATTGGAGAACTTCAAAATCAATTTATCAATGTATTAGTAGAAGAAGCAGATATTGAATTTTATTAATATTAATTCATATTTGGTCAATTTATTAATTAAATTATAAATTTTGAGAGATTGATAGAAATGAATATTTTTAGAATTTATTTATTAAACTATTATAAATTATAAATTTAGCAGTGATAACTACTCAGAAGTATTAGCTTTAAAATGATATGTTTTTTTCTAGGTCTTATTATTTATTTCTCTTATTCTTTTTATTTTTAAAATTTACCTTTAAGTTTAAAACTTTCATATTTAAAAAAATTTTTAAATAAGCACTATTAATATTATTATAAGTGTTGTTGTAATTTTTTTCGTTTTATATTTTTTTTTATAAAATTTAGAGGTGAGTTTTATGAAAATTAAAAGTCAAATATGAGATCTTTAAAAAATATTCAGAAAATCTCCTTGAATGAATTCTACTTGAGAAAACTTATTTGGTATCAATAATTAACTAGGGGCAGTAAGATTGTTTTTTATTGATTTAACAATTATTAATGTATAATTTCAAAATTTTTACTTATAAATTCTCTCTTCGTCATCAAGATATAATTTTGTTTTAAAAATTGTAGTACTAAAAATTTATAAAATATATTTTTTTGAGGTAAATATTGGTGGTAATACAATGAAAAAATTATTTTTCTTAATTCTAAATTTATTTAGAAAACAAAAAGAATTCTCCTTGGGGTTATATGGACCTCCAAATGCGGGAAAATCGACTCTTGCAAATACAATCATTAAAGATATTTTAGGAGAAGATGCAAAAATTACATTTTCAACTTCAGAAGTTGAGCACGAAACCAGAAGTGTTCAAAAAGTGGAAGAACTAACATTGGAAAGAGCTTCTAAAAAAATTAACTTTGCCCTTGTTGATACTCCAGGAATTGCAACTAAAATTGATTTTGAAGATTTTATAAAAAAAGGTATGAAAAAACAAGATGCTAAAGATAGAGCAAGAGAAGCTACTCAAGGCGTAATTGAAAGCATCAGATGGGTTGAAAAAGTTGATTGTGTTTTAGTTGTATTAGATGCAACTATAAATCCATACTCTCAAGTAAATATAACTCTTATAGGTAATTTAGTTGCAAAGGATAAAAAAATAATTATTGTAGCAAATAAAATTGATTTGAAAAATGCAAGTGTTGATAAAATTAAACTCGTATTTGCAGATTATCCTATAGTAGGTGTTAGTGCTAAAACAGGAGACAATTTAGAAGAATTATATAGGGAGGTATTTAAGCAATTAAATTAATTAAAATGGATGTGAAAATTATTTCAAATTCGATTATCTCTTCTTTAGATTCAACTAAAAAAATTGATAAAATCTATAAAATGGTTAAAGATGGGAGTTTAGTTATTTTAGAAGGAAGATTAACAAACGAGGAAGAACTCGCTCTTACATCTAAAAGTTTAAAACATGTTAGTGAAACATTTAGTGGAATTGATATTGCTTTTTTAAATGTTAAACAAAACTCTTCATTTTTTGATAAACTTAGATTTAAGGTTGCAACGTTTTTACTAAAATATGAAGTAGGGATTACTGTGATTGGGCCTTCTAAAAAAGTAAAAGAATTAAAAATGAATCCTGAGCAAATAGAAATCTTACTCTTCAGTCAATAAATTTTTAAAAAATATTTTCAAATTTTATCTAACAATGAGATCTGAATAATATTTATTAGATTAGTTTAATTAAATTAAATGAGTATATTTAAAAATTCAAACTTCTTAGTTTAACATAAAGTGGTTCTAAAAAATAAGACTAAAAAAAACCAAGGTAATGATGAAGAGAAATCTACTTCTAAGATTCCTCAAAAAGTGTCAAAAGAAAATAAAATTATTAAAGCCAAAGATAAAAATGAAGAAGAAAAAGAGGGAATTAGGGAGTATTTAATTATATTTGGGGGTGCTTTATTATTTTTTATAATTATTTACTTTGCATTTGAATATTTTGATGATAGAGAGCAGAAGACTTCTTTTAGTATTTATAATGAGATGGGTATTTTAGATAAAGGATTTATTTATCAAACCAGAACTTTTGGTGGTGCTCAAGCAAATGTTGAGTTTGCACTTGATAGAAAAACTTTAGAGGAATTTAATTTTAGGCAAGATGTAACTAATGATTGGTTCAAATTAAATACTAATATTAGAATTGCAACTCCTGATATTTTAGAAAATAGGACTGAGAATGCATTACTTATCAAAACTAGCGGCAAGTTTGCTTCTTTTTTAACCCACATCCAAGGAATTAGACTTAATGAATTTAGTTTTTTCACAATAAATAATTTAACCAGTTGTAAGCAGTCAAGTGAGAATAACTCATTAATTATTTATAATTATATAGCTGGCGAAATTGGAGTTATAATTCCTGAGGAATTCCCTCACTGTGTATTAATTAATGCTAATTTTACGGCTGTTGATTTTACAAAAGCAGTAGATAAAATAATGTTTGATACAATTATTAGTGGTTAATATAATTTTATGAGAATATATTTTTAGAAATTTTATTTTATCTCCTTTGAAATAGTTATATAATATTTTATAATTGTTTAATTAGATTAAACTATGGACATTAGATACAAAATTGCAAAGCAGATTGTTTCTTTTACACAAAAAGAATATGATGATTTATTCTCTTATGTACTTACTAATCAAAAAGGAGATTGCATTATACAATCTCTAGAAGATTCAAAATGCAAATCGTTTGGATTTTTTAAAAGAGATAATGAAAAACACACATTAATTAAAATCATTGACTGGTTTGGAACAAAGCAATTCACAACCAAAAATATAGAGATTCAAGAATATTCAATTACTAAAGAATTTTCTTCACCATATTATGAGAATGAAGATAGTGTTATTGGATTTGAAAAAATTACAATCTCTCCTAATGGGGGATTTATTTTTGAGACAAATGTTGATTCTAATATAATTGTAGATTTAGATATTCGATATTTTTCTGACTTTTCTAAATTTGGAAAAGAATATAAAATATATCAGGAGGAGGGAATTTTATTTATTGAATTTATTAAAAAGAATGAAAATTCAAATGAAGAAGATTTAAAAGTTTATATTGGAATTAAGACTCAAAACCTAATTTTTAAAGAAATTCAACAGTGGATTGAAAAAGAGTATTCATATGATGCTTTAAGAGGAATAGACTCAAAAGAATTTATATTTAGAGCACTTGAAATTGAAATTCAAAATGTTCATAAAAAAATTCATATAGGATATTCAACAACAAAAGAGGAAGTTTATGAACAACTTATCATAATGGATAATTTTGAACATATTATTGAAGAAGTTGAAAGAGGAATTGATGAAGAGAGTTTTGGAAAGACAATTTCTCAGACACCTCTTAGTATGCAAACTCAATTAGGTTATGATATTGCCAAAAGAAAAATTTTTGATTTTTTAGTTAGAGATTCAAAGTTAAATGCTCCTTCAATTATTGCGGGGTACCCTTGGTTTTATCAAGAATGGAGTAGGGATGAAGTTTTTTCCTTACGTGGATTCTTAGAGGTTGGAGAAACTAAACTAGTCCATAACAAATTAATTGAGTTTTGTAATTTAATAAATGAAAAAGGTGATTTTCCCAGATTACTTCATCAAAAAGGGTCATTAAATAGTATTGATGCTCCTCTCCTACTTGCTAAAAGAATTGAAGATTATATTTTTTATGTCGATAAAAAAGAAGGACTTGTAGATCTCCTTCAAGATGGTACTATTGAATTGTTTTATCAAAGTCTACTTAAAATATTTAATGGAGTTATGAAACACAGATGGAACTCTGAAAAAGAACTTCTTGAAATTGAAAAAGGAGATTGGTGGAGAGATACTATTGATTGGGTTAAATCACCTCTTGCACTTCAAGTGTCTATGTTAAATACTATCTCAACATTAGCGATTTTATCTAAAATACTTGAATACACAACTAAATGTGAAGAATTTTTAGATTTTGAAAATGATTTTAAACTTCATATTAAAGAACTTTATTTCAAGAATAATATATTAGTTGATGAACCCGATACACTAACTATTACTTGTGATGTGTTTTTAGCCTACTATCATTATCCAAGTCTATGTTCTCAAGAGGAATGGAAAATTATTTTTAGAAAAACCCTCTCACATCTATACTTGAGCTGGGGAGGAATTTCATCTCTTTCAAAACATGACTCTAGATTCCAACAAAACTACACTGGTGGAAATGATATTAGCTATCACCAAGGAGATTCTTGGTATTTTATGAATGCAATTTGTACAATGTGTTTGTACCATTGTGACAAAGATGAATTTAAACAAGAAATTACTACAATTTCAAGTTCTCTAACTAAACAGCTATTATTTAAAGGAGCGTTTGGACATATTGCAGAAGTAAGTTCAGCAAGTAAACAAGAAACTAGAGGATGTATAGCTCAAACTTGGTCACTAGCGTTATATATAGAAATGATGCATTTAATTTATGGAATTGAAAAATAAAAGATTGCTATATACAACTTACTTTTTTTACAATAGTCTCTAATTAGGAGTTAATAAAATATTAATAATTTATTTTCAAATTAAACATATGGAAGAATATTTCGTTGAGGAAAAAACAATGTATGATAGAATATTAGACTTTCTGGTATTTCTTTCAGTGTTTATGGTGACGATATTTCTAATTTTAGAAATATTTCAAATTGTAGATGGCCTTACGCAAGTCTATTTATGGTTTAGTGGGGTTGTTCTAGTAATCTTCTCTTTAGATTTAATTAGAATTAAACAAAGACATGATACTTGGAAAGAATTTTTCCATGATGCATGGTTAGACATTTTAGCTACAATCCCTTTTGAGTTAATTGCTTTGGCCTTTGCAAATATAGACCCTAGAACAGCAAGTCAATTAGCAATATTGAAATGGTTTAGAGTTACAAGATTAAGTAGAACAGGACAATTACAAAAAGTTACTAGAACTTCTAAAGTTACAAGACAGTTTAAAGCAGCTGCTCATATGAAAGATGAAACTGAGAATTATAAAGAAAAAAACAGAGTTTAATAAAACTCGAATTTTTTGAATTAGTTACAAATATAACTTATTCTAGTTGTATATTCTAATTAAAAAACTAAATAATAATTTATTTTCTCTTAAACATTTTCTCAAAATCTTTAAAAGAATATTCAATAATAATTGGTCTTCCATGTGGACAATTGAAAGGTTCTTCTAATCGCTTTAATTTTGCAATTAGTTCATGCATTTGTGAGATAGTAAGTTCATCTCCTGCCCTAATTGAGGACTTACAGGAGAGAATTGCTAAATGTTCTATAATATGAGAGTGTATGTAGTCTTTAGAATTTTTAATGAATTCAAAAGTTGATGAAAGTGTAAATTGTTCTAATAAGCTTTTGATAATACTTATTTCAAGGCATTTTCCTTTCAAATCAAATGGAAGGGCTCTTACAATGAGTTCTTTTTCTTTTAATATTTCAATATCAAAACCTAACATTTCTAAAATATCTTGAATTTCGCTAAATATCAGCTCTTCTTCTTTAGATATTTGCAATAATAAAGGTTTTAATAATTGCTGATTTTGGGTTGAACGGAACTCCTCATTTGTGTAATATTGTTTAAACAGTTCAAAATAAAATTTCTCTTCTACTACGTGTTGGTCTATAATAAGTAGCCCTTGTTTAACTTCAACTAAAATAAAGGTTTTATGTAGTTGACCTAGAATTCGGTATTGGTCGAAATATTCTTGAAGTGGACTATGGGGGATTTCTTTTAAATTTGTGATTTCTTTTAATGATATAAGAGGAGTTTTAACTGTTGTAGAGGGTATTTTTTCTTGTTTAGAATTTAAAATGTTCTCATGTGGATAAGAAGATTGCCTATATTCTTCTTGTAATTTACCTTTTTGAGAAGAAAATTCTTTTTGAAAATCTTTTGAGAAATAAGATTTTTCCTGACATGAGTCTTTTTGATAGCTTTTATTTTGAGTATTACTATTTTGATTATCAAAAGAATTTATAGTAGAGTTTATACTGTTAAGTTGGGAATTCTTAAAAGTATCGATTTTCTGATTTTCAGGAATTTTTCCTTTTTTAGTTAGTATATAAGATTGAAACATTTTTTGAATTCCTTTACTAATTTGTTCAAATACAACTGCTTCTTGCTCAAATTTAATTTCTTGCTTTGAAGGGTGAATATTTACATCTATAAGCTCGGGGTCTATAATGATATTTAATACATACATTGGAAATCTTCCTAAATGAATATTTGTTCCAATTCCTTGAAATACGGCTTTATGAATTAATTGTGACTCAATGGGTCTTGAATTTACATACACGTATTCATGAACTCTAGTTGAATAATTTATATCGTTTGGATTTACCATAAAACCTGAAATAATAAAAAAAGAAGAACTAATTTCGATAGGAAATAATTCAATACTTGAATTTATATCTAATACCTCTTTTGAATTTTCAATAAGATTTTTATGAGGAGTTTTTTTGAATATATTTTTAGAATTATTGTATAAAGAGATTTGTAAATAAGGTTGTATTAAACTTATCTGCTTTATAATTTTTATAATTTCTTTGAGCTCATATTGAGGATTTTTAAGATATTTTTTTCGAGCAGGAACATTGTAAAATAATTCCTCAATAATAATTGTAGTTCCATTATTATGGGCTACTTTTCTAATATCTAATTGAGGAGTTGAAATTTGATATGCATATTCCTGCGTTTTTGGTTTAGACTGAAGTGTTACTTTTGCAACTGAAAATATAGAAGCTAATGCTTCTCCTCTAAATCCCATTGTTGAAATATTGTATAGGTCATCAAATGAGGAGATTTTTGAAGTTGCATGTCTTTTTGGTGCTAAATGCAAATCTTCTTTTAAAATTCCAATTCCATTATCTTTTACAACTATTTTTTCAATACCACTTTGAATAAGTTCAATTTCAATATTTGTTGCATGAGCATCAAGTGCATTTTCTACAAGTTCTTTGATTAACGAAGCAGGGTTCTGAATTACTTCTCCAGCAGCTATTTGGTTACAAAGTTCTTGAGATAATTTTTTAATTCTATTCATATTATAATAATATGATTATTCTTTTTTAATATTTTTTAAAAAATTACAATTTAAATAAAACATATTAATTTAATTATGGAATTCTTTTCATATGGAATCTATTTAATTTCCAATCGGGTTTACTTTTTACTTCTGAGATGAAAAGCTTTAAATATATACTTCCACTAAATATATCTATGAGCTCAGAAAATGTCGAACTTCCAATTATTACATTTAATTCTTTGTATAATATTTTAAGAGAAGAGGAGAAAACAGCCACACTTAATATTCTTCCCAATCATTTTTTTAAAGCAGTAGAATTATTTTTACAAGAGAAAAAAATTGAGTCTTCAAAAACACAATCAACAATAAAGCAAAAAAATATGTATTATAATTCTATTAAAATGTATCAAAAACTTTTAAAAGTAAGAGGGAAAAAAATAGCTATATTAGCAATTGATACTCTTAATTCTATTCAAAGAGAAGAAGAATTAGAAGAGAATGAAGTCGAACTTAAAAAAAAAGTAATAGATTTATTTAAAAAAACATACAATTATAAATAATTTAAATCTTAATTAATACAGTAACATAAATTTAAAATGTCATTACAACGTTATACTAAAAATGCTGAAAAAAATTTTATTTTAGCTCTTACTGCTTTATTTTTATTTTTAACTTTTTTAGTAATTGCAGACATATTACAAGTATTAATTTTAAGTATCATCTTAGCATATTTTTTATATCCTCTTTATATTGGATTTCTTGCAAGATTTTCTTCAAAAAGTGCAAGTTCGATACTTACTCTTACGTGCGCAACATTAGGATTTTTCTTACCTTTGATGTTTTTATTTTATTTTATTATTTTAAGAATGGGGTTATTAGTATTAGATTATAGAGAATATGTGGAGAATCCTGAGTTATTAAATGAATTTTTAGTAACTGCTCTTTTTCAAATTACAAATTCAAAAATATTTGAATCTTTTGATATTTCAGGACTAGTAATTTCTTTGGTTCAATTTATAGGGAATTGGGTTCAAGGACTTATTGAGTCAATTCCATTAATTTTATTGAATTTTTTTATTATTCTTTTTGTAACATATTATTTACTTATTTACTCAAAAGAAATTTTTGAGTCATTAAATGACTATCTGCCTCTAACACGAAGAAAACAAGATGAGATTTTTAGAAATATTTCGAAAAATATTCAGGTATTATTTAGAGGGTATTTTTTAACTGGACTTATTCAAACTGCTGTGGCAGCTATTGGGTATATTGTATTAGATTTGATTTACGGATTTCCAAATTTACTCATTATTATTTTTTTAACCTTAATTGTAAGTTTAGTGCCATATTTAGGAACACCAATGATTTGGGTTCCTATGAGCATATATTATTTTATAATAGATCTCCCCGAGGCTGGAACTTTATTATTTATTTATGGACTCACAGTGATTTCATTAATTGACAATTTTATAAGACCAATTTTAATGAGTCATAAAGAGACCACCCCTCCGCCTTTGGTATTTGTAGGATTTGTAGGAGGAATTTTTGCATTTGGAATTATTGGACTTATTATTGGACCTATTATTATTTCCATTTCAATGGTACTATTAAAATTCATTAGAGAAGAATATACGGTGTTGGATGAGAGTAAATAAAAAATTCAATTAAATGAAGAACTTAGAGAAAAAATTAAAACAATACTATGATTAAAATTCCTGAAATTAACGAGATTTTGTATAATAAATTTATCTTAAACATCTCCTTAAATAAGTCAATTTTGAATTTTTGGACAAAACCCAAAAAGAAAAACATTTATAGAAAAACTAATTTATTTATATTCATACTTAGGGATATGGGTTCATTAAGAATTTTCTATTGGGGTGGGACTCTTGGATTTTTTCTTGCTTTAATTTCGGTAATTGGTTTAATTCTATTGCCTATTGTCGTTATTTTATATTGGTTATTTGATAAAAACAAACCAAAAACACAAAATTATCAAATAAATAAAATTTATTATTTTATCTGGAAATATTATTTTATTCATAAATATTTTCTTTCTTATATTTAGGTTTTTAATAATTAATAGATTATAAAGTAAGTTTTATTGGTATTTCATTATACATCTAGTACAAATATATACTTCTCTTCCTTTATATGTTCCTTTTAAAAGTGGGAGTTTATCTTCTGTAATAGAGCAATTAAAACAAATTTTAATATCGTTTCCTTTTTTATTTGAAGTAGGTTTAAATGTTTCTTGTAATTGCAGATTTTCGTGTTGTTTCATACTCTCTTTTACGTGATCTGGAGCAGTATCGCTATCATGTACAATAAATCCCATCTCCTCTCGTACTTCCATTGAAACTTTATCGGGAGTCCATCTAGGTTCAAATGTTAATTCTACATCACACTCATCAATCTCCTCCACATTAGTTGCAGCTTCTTCTACCATTGCTTGAATATACTCAGCAGTGGGACATGTAGGAGAAGTTAAAGTCATTAAAATGTGACATGAATTAAGTGAAGTTAATGAAATTTTGTAAATTAATCCTAAATCATAAATATTAATAGGAATTTCTGGGTCATACACTTCTTCAAGTTGAGAAATAATTTTCTCTTGCACTCTTTTTTCGTATTCTTTTGAAATTTCTTCACTCATACATATGTTATGATGAGTATTTTTTTAAATCTTGGTACTTATAATATTATTAACTATTAGAACTTCAATTTAACATTGAAATCTAAAATCAATTGTTCTTCCATCTTGAATTACACATCTATTTCTTGGACTTGTAAGAGTTGCTCCTTCTCTTAGGGGGATTATATCATAAATCATAAATTCATTAGCAAGAGAGATATTCTCTTGAGTGATACTTAGATATTCAAAATTTCTAGGTCCATTAAATAAAATAATACTATTCTCTTCTACTCCTAAATTATTAAGTAAGTTTGCTAGATTTGGGTCTATCAAAGTATTGTCATATTTGTAAATATAACAGAGTTGTGTTATCTGAGGAATTGAAATTGAAACGGTCTCAAGTCTTCCTCGTTGAGATTGTTCTAAGCATATTGAAGTTCTTTGTTCAAGAGATATTCTTAATTCATCAAGTTCTCTATCATTAATTTCTTGACTTGCCCCAATTACTGCATTATATCCATATACTAAAATCCAAATAAACAAAACGAGCATTAATATGGCAAAAAGTGCTTGAGAAGTAAATTGTGATTTTTTAGACCTATTGAATTGTAATTTGTTCAAACATAGATGTATTTGTTGTTTTTTCATATATATATTTCAACTCCTCTATTTAAGAATAATCTTGTTGAGAAATATTTATAAACATTTGGTAATTTGTATAAGTAACGCATTATCTTCGCGTTAGACTATACCTATTATCATTTAATAGCTATAGAAGAAGTTTATATTAAATTATAAAATTTTATTACTAAAATTATTCAAAAATGAATACTAAAAATGTTGTTGAAAAAATTAAAGAATTAAGAGAGTTGACTCCAAAAAGAAAGTTCACACAATCTCTTGATTTAATTGTTAATCTGCAACAAATTGATTTGAAAAAACCAGAACATAAAGTTGATATTGGAATTACACTTACAACTCCTATTAAATCAAAACCTCTTAAAATTTGTGCAATTGTTGATAAAACAATGAAACAAGCTGAAGATGTATTTGATCATGTATTATATGGTGATGATATGGTTTCTATGAAAGGAGATATGAAAAAAATTCGTTCTATTACACACAAATTTGATAAGTTTGTTGTGCAATCAAGTTTTATGCCTCAATTCGCTCAAGTATTTGGACGATTTTTAGGCCCGATGAATAAAATGCCTTCTCCGAAGTTAGGAATGGTTCTTACAGATAAAACTCCCCTTCAACCACTATATAATAAATTACAACATACTGTACATTTACAAACTCGTAAAAATCTGGTTCTTCAATCATCAATTGGAGCAGAAAATGAGAGTGATGAAGAACTAGCTGAGAAAATAGTTCAAATTCACCAAGCTCTAGTTCAACATTTGGTGAATAGAGAAAATAACATTAATAATATAGGAATTAAATTTACGATGGGTAAATTGGTGGTGTTATAAAAATGGAACTTGAAAATTATAATCCTAAAATTAATGCAAGAAATCAAGATTTTGCAAAAAGAATTAGATATCTTGCACAAAAATACTCAATTATTGGTATTTTAGATGTTGAAGGACTTCCAGCACCACAGTTCCAAAGAATTAGAGCATCAATTAAAAAAAATGCACAAGTTCTAATTGTTAAGAAGAATTTAATTTCATTAGTTTGTTCAGAACTTGAATCAAAGTTTCCAACAATTAGTGGATTAAATAATTATTCAAACGGAGTAGTAGGATTAATTTTTACAAATTCAAACCCGTTTACTATGTTTAAAACAGTGCAAAAAAATAAATCTTCAGCCCCTGCAAAAGCGGGTTCAATAGCACCAAAAGATATTGTAGTTCCAGCGGGTCCAACTGGATTTGCACCCGGTCCTATTATTGGTGAGTTGGGAGCTATGAAAATTAAAGCAGGAATTAATGCTGGTAAAGTTGAGATTAAAGAAGATGCAATTGTTGCAAAAGAAGGAGATGAGATTTCAGCTAAACTTGCAGAAATTTTAACTCGTTTAGGAATTGAGCCTATGGAAGTTGGTTTAAATATTAAAGCAATTTACGAAGAGGGTACTATTTATAACAGAGGTATTTTAGAAGTTGATGAAGAAGCAATTTTAGCCGATCTTAAAGAAGAAGCTTCAAGAGCGTACTTTTTATCAATTGGTCTTGAATACTATACAAGTGAAAATATAGAATACTTTGTTGGTAAATCAGCTAGAGACTCATTAGGTTTAGGGATAAGTGTTGCATATCCAGCAGCTGAGACAATTAATCAGTTACTTGGAAAAGCAAATTCACAAATGGTAGGAGTAGCATCAACTCTGCCTAGTGAGCTACAACCTGCTGGTTTAGTTGTTGCACAACAACCAGTTGCTTCTCAAGCAAATGAAGGAACAAATCAATCTTCTTCTACTTCGCAAGAAGCACCAAAAGAAGAAGAAAAAGACACCTCAGCAGGACTTGCTGATTTGTTTTAAATGTAATAAAATACATTTATAAAATTATACATGTTATATTAATTAAAAATGGAATATATTTATGCAGTTATGCTTTTAAATAAAGCGGGAAAAGATGTTACAGAAGAAAATATTACGGCAGTTCTTAAAGCTGCTGGAGTTGAAGTAGACTTAGCTAAAGCAAAGTCATTAGTTGCAGCTCTTGATGGAGTAGATATTGAAGAAGTTATTGCGAACTCAGCTGTTGCAGCCCCTGTAACTACAGCTGGTGCAGTAGCTGCTGCTCCTGCTACTCAAGAAGTAGCAAAAGAAGAAAAAAAAGAAGAGAAACCAGCTGTTGATGCAGCAGCAGGACTAGGAGATTTGTTTTAAATTTCCTACATAATTTAAACCTAAAAGTTATATTATTTTTATCAAGTTAGCTTTCTTAAAAAAAGATACATTACATAATAGATTAAAAATGGAAAAAAAGGCAATTCACGAAGAATTGATTTCAGTTCAAAATAAAATCAAAGATTTAAAAAAGGATTTTTTTGAAAAGAAGAAAATTAAAGAAGAATTTTTCACAGCTGGTGAAGAATTTAGTGAACAAATTAATTCTCTATACGAAGAAGTTAAACAAATAGAAGCAGAGAATAATTTGGATGAGATTAACTTAGAATTAGAAAATCATAAAAAAGAGTATGAAGAAGTTAAAACTCAATATGAAAATCTTAAACAAGTATTTGAAGAAACTCTTGATAAAGTTAAATCAAAAAAAAAAACTTCAAGGCCCAATGATACTACTAATTCTGCAGGAGACTTAAAAGTTAGAAGAATTTCTCCTCAGAAAGCTCAAAAACAACTTGAAGCGCTAGAACATAAAGTTCAAACTCAAGTATTAAGCTTAGATAAAGAGGCTGAAATTTCAAAAGAAATTAGTGAATTAAAAGAAGTAGCAAGTGCTGCTCTAAAAAAAGAGAATAAAACTACTACACTTCCTCAAAAAATTGAAGGAGATAATTCTCTTGAATCTCAAGAATTCAAGTCTATTAAAAAAGAATACTATGATATTCGTAAAAAATATAATTCAATTGAAAAAAAGATAAGATTTTTGTATAAACAAATTAGGCTTATTAGTAAAGATAAGAAACAAAAATATAAAGAAATTGATAAGTTAAGAGATAATAAGAAACAAGCATTTGAAGAATTTAGAGAACATAAAAAGACATATGTAGAATTAAGTAAAAATTTAAAAAATTTATTTAAAGAAGAGGAAAGAATTCTTGAAGAACTTGGAGAAGATGCTCCTTCTAAAAAAAAAAGAAAAAAAATGTCTAGTAAAACAAACTCTTTTGATAATTCTAAAAAACAGAAAAAATTTGAAGACCAATTAATGAAAAAAGGAATGACTCTTACAACTGAAGATTTACTTTCTTTTCAAAAAAGAAATTAATCTTTTAAAATTTGAAAATTAAATATTATAGATTATTTAAAATTTATTTATACATTAAATATTTGTTAATTTTTTTTAGTTTTTTTAATTTAGAAGTTATCAAATCAAAAGTTATTTCAATTTTTGTTTCTTATGGAATAATTGAATAAATGAGGTATTTTATTTTTATAACTTTGCAATTAAAATTTAATTTATTTTCTAAGAATGAATTATTAAAGATAAATATATTAAAATACCAATCTTAATAAATAATTAAAAATTAATACTAGATATGATTGTTCTTGGAATCGAATGTACTGCACATACTTTTGGTGTTGGAATTATTAAAAGTGATTCTAAAGAAGTGTTGGTTAATTTGAAAAATATATACTCATCTCAAAATTCTGGAATGGATCCTCGTGAACTTACTAAATATCATGTAATTAATTTTAATTCTACTCTTAAAGAAGCATTTGATGAATTTAAAAAACTTAAATTTTCTATAAAAAAAATTGATTTAATTGCATTTTCTCAAGGACCAGGGCTTGGAAATTCTCTAAAGGTTGGTTGTTTAGTTGCAAAAACTTTGAGTAAAAAACTTAAAATTCCTCTTATAGGAGTAAATCATATTCAATCACATTATGAAATAGGAAAAATGATTAGTGGATTTGAAAATCCACTTTTTGTAAATATTACTGGAGTTAATTCTCAAGTAGCAGGAGTGAATAAAGAAGGTATTTATGTAGTGTATGGAGAAACTGAAGATTTAGGTCTTGGAAATTGTCTAGATGCTTGTGCAAGAATTATGGGCCTAGGATTTCCTGGCGGGCCTATTATTGATAATTATGCACAGTTTGGAAAAGAATTTTTTGACATCCCTTATACTGTTAAAGGAATGAATGTGGCATTTTCAGGAGTCGTAAATTTTGTAAAACAGCGAATGAAAGAATTTGAAACTAAAGATGGGCTTGTTAAACTTTCAAAAGATAAAAATAAACACTATGACTCAAAGGAGCAATTAATATATGACTTATCTTATTCATTAGTAGAAAATTGCTTTGCGATGATTCAGGAAGTAGCTAAAAGGGCATTATGTTATACAGGTCAAAAAGAACTTGTACTCGTGGGAGGGGTTGCCTCATCAAAAAGATTTTGTGAGATGACAACACTAATGTGTAAGAGTATTGGAGTTAAGTATACAACAACTCCTCTTGCTTTGTGCATGGATAATGGTGCGATGATTGCTTGGCTTGGTTATTTAAGAGCAAATAATGCATCAACTGATATATCATATTCACAACCTAAACCATATATTACAGTTGAGGAAGAGCCCTTTGTAAAATATAGACACTAAAAATAATTTTTTAGATTAAAACTATCTTTTTTGATAAAAATGTTATTTTATAATAATATTACAATATATTAAAAATAATATTAAATATATTTTAATGTATGAGAAAAAAAATTCAAAGATACTTAATTTTTGTAAGTGTAAGTAGCATAATTTGGATTTTCTTAGCAATAATAATTTACAACAGAGTAATTGTTTGAAAGTATTAAATGTATCATATAGAAAAATGGAGTCGAAAAAAAAAATTGCAATTATCATGCTTGGTGCACCAGGTTCGGGAAAAGGAACTCAGGGTAAATTACTTGAAAATAAAACAGGATTTAAAAGATATGTGATGAGTGATTTAATTAAAAAAGAACTCACTCCTGGAACTGATTTACATAAAAAAGTATTTAAAGAGGGTATTTTATTAAGTGACTCTCACATTTTTAAAATTTTCAGATCAAACTTCAAATCAGAAAATGATATTATATTAGATGGAACTCCTAGAACATTAGATCAAGCATATTGGCTATATGGTTTTTTAAAAAATCATCATTATACAATTAAGCTTATTTTTCTTAATGTTGATGAATCACAACTTATTTCAAGAATAACCTCTAGATACTACTGTCCTAATTGTCATACTTTATATAATACACATATAAAAAATTTAATGCCTAAACAAGAAGGGACTTGTGATAAAGACGGAGAAATTCTTATTCAAAGAGATGACGACACACCCGAAGTGTTTAAAGAAAGATTAGAAATCTTTAATCAAGTCAAAGAAGTAATCTTAAATGTTTATAAAGCTGAAATTTTAGAAGTAAATGGAGATGAAGATATAGATACCGTTTCTAAAGAAATAATTAGAAAAATAATTCTGCATAGATAATTTATTTCAAATATATAGACAATAATAAATTTTCTTTTATTATCAAAATATTAATTTTAATTGAAAAATATTTCATGCAAATACAAATATAATTATATTTTCACTAACTTGAGGTATAAATACAGACAATATTGTTAGAGCGATTCCTGCTATTAATAAAGGAATTAACAAGACCATCATTGATTGAGCAAATGAATATTTATATATTGTTGAAATGATATAAAACATAATTACTAGAAAATATATCACAAATATTGTAAACAATAAAACTCCAAAAGCTATTGAAGCAGTAGTAATTACTGCAATTCCATATAAAATTGGAGCATAGGCAATTGCCGAATGAAATCCTGTTGAAAGTAAGGGTCTTACGTGATTTTTAGTATTTACAAGTTCGGCCATAAGACCAAATAACGAATAAATAGCATAAACTATAATATTAAATGCAAATGGATACATTAATAATAACCCCATTAAAACAGGCATATTTAACAATCTATCTTCTACATATATTTGTCCACCCATGGCAACAATTACTAAAAAGCACACTAAAACTACCATATAGTTGACAAAAAGAGTACTTAAAAAAATATCTTCTAGACTCTTTTCTTTTGAAACTCTTCTAATTACTTGCTTATCAAAGCTAAGTATCTTTAATCCATCAATTAACGCGTGTATAATATACATAATTTATTAAAATTTATGTTATATAAAATATTTAGTTATTCTTATAAAGTTATAAAAATTAAAAATTAATTAAATTGATTTAATTTTATGAGATCTTAAAATAATTTATTATGAATCTCATTATGATAGTATATACTACTTAACTAGTCAAATCTAAATTGTATACAAATTTAATAAAGATTTATTTTTAATTTTTTGTATATAATTCATTTTACTAACTATCTTATTTTTAGTTAATTTTAAAATTTTTTTATCTTAACTGGATATTCTCAATAAAGTTCTATTCTTTTTATCTCAATTCTTGAAACTCCAACAGCAGAAATGCAGATAGGGTAGAATTGAGATTTAATTTAATAAAAGAAGAAGTGGAAGAGTGTAGTAAAGGAGTTGAAAAAAAAGTAATAGAAAATATTACAAAAGAACTTTTTGACGTGTTATATTGCGTATATGGAACAATATTAGAATACAGACCTCAAGATGTAATGGAGGAGATATTTTAAGAAGTACACAAATCTCAAATGAGTAAATAGTATTGAGATAAGAAGATGATTAAGGGAGATGAATGTAGAGAAGCTGTTGTTTCAAAATTTTTTAAAAGATAATTTTAAGAATTAAATTAAGAATGAGTCTAATTTAGTCCTCTCTTTCTTTGTAAAGTGTAAATACAAACCCCTTTTTAGTTACAATTTGAGCATTAATTCTCATTGCAAGTTCTTGAGCTTGTTGAGTTAAAGAATCTGAATTAGTTGCAGCGTGAGATTTTATTTTTGCAAGTTCATATTTTTCAAAGTATATTTTTAATTCTTGAATAAATTCAGGAGTAATTCCATTTTTTCCAATGAAGAATTGGGGTTTTAATGTTTCACTTGCTCTTCTAAGTTCTTTTTTATCTTGAGATGTTATCATAGTATATATAATATAGAGAGTTTTAAAAATGTAGTGGGGATTTACTTAATAATTTAAACAAGAATTTATATTAATAAAAGTTTTATATCATAATTTAATGTCAAAAGAGAATAAAGACAATATTAGAAAATATATCTTAACAAATAAGGATTCTTATTCAAAGGAAGCCATAATTAATGAGTTGCTTCGTAGCGGACGTGACAGAGAAGAAGTTAATGAAGTCATTGAACAAGTATACAATCTGAGTGATAATTTGAATTCAAATACTAAAAAAGGAAACTATAAGTGGTTAATAATTGTAATAGTAACGATTGTTTTATTGGTAGTTTCAATTCCTATTATCATATTTTTAGTTGGAGTGTTTATGTTTTCTCAAGTTGATTTTGAGTCTTTACAACCTCAAATGCTAGAATTAAGTAATAATTTAAGAGCTGATATTGAGAATTCTATTGCTCTGAGTTCTAGTCAACAAATAGTAATTTCTTTTTATTATTATGGAGATAGAATGATTGAAATGCATCATAATTCTACAGAATCTTTTGAAACACAAGTATCAACTATAACTATTTTTGATGAAAAGTCTTACGAGGAGGTTTCTCAATGTTATGCAATTGAAGTAAAAAATATAGATACTCAAATGGATTCTCTAACAACACAACCTATTACAATTATTGCTGGACAGCGAGTAGAGGTCAGATTTCAATGTGAATTAAATAAGTTTAGTTCAGATGATTTAATCATCGGTAATGTAAGAATATTTTTTTTAAATTCTAGAACTGGAATCTTATCTACTAGTAATGGAAATATAAGAATTCGTTCAAATTAGAATTTTTGTATAATTCAATTTTTCGATTATTTTTTACATTATTTAATTTTTAGTTATTACTCTTTATATTATATAATTTAGAATAAAAATATATTTATAAATTTTAAAGTGCATTAATTAATATGGAACAAGATGTTTTTTTAAGTGAGTTATTTCTTTTAGCAAAGCAACTAGATTTAGATTTTGTTATATTATTTGGTTTAAGAGCTATATCTCAATTTTCTCAAAATAGTGATTATGATATTGCATATTTCAAATCTCATCAGACAAGAGAAGAGAGAAAAAAAATCTATAATTCATTTCAAGAAATATTTAAAGATACTAAGTTTGATTGTGTAGATGTTTCACAAGATATTGAACCTTGATTATTATTTGATATATTCTACAAAGGGACAATTCTATATCTTAAAGATAAAAAAATGTTTGATACATTTAAAGATAAAGTACTATTTTATTATCAAAATTCAAAGAGATTATTTGAATCATATAGAGAGCATCATTTGCAGTTTTGAGTAAATTTATTGAAGAGATAATTGAAATATTGGTTATTATTAATAATGAATTGTTAAAAGTAAAAAGAGAATTTTCAGGAACGAGTCATTTTTTATTTAAGGAAATAATTTTAACATATAAATTAAAACTAAGAGAAACACTATTTGAGAAATATGCAGCATATACACGAGTTAGAAATATTGTAGTTTATGAATATGCAACACATGTGGAGGAGAGTAATTTGAAGATTTTAAAGAGTTCTTATGTTAGTATTTTTAATATCTTGAAATTATTTTAGAAATAATTAAATAAATATTTTAACTTTTATAATATACTTTTGAGTTTAGTTCTATTTATTTCACTACAAAGTTTTATAAATATATTAATCATACTTTATAATTAGAATACGTTTAAGATGCGTTTTTATTTTTTATAGTTGGTCTCTAGAAATAGGAAAAAGCATATAGCTAATTTTAGTTCGCATTTTAAAGTATTGATTTTAAACGTTGAAAAATGGTAACATTATATACATTAGGAGGAGTGAATGAAGTTGGAAGAAACATGTTCGCCTTTGAATTTGAAGAAGAAATCATTATTTGTGATATGGGACTTGAGCTTTCAAACTTAATTGCTCACAATGATGCAGTTGATAAAATGGCTCTAGATGAAATTGTGGAGAAAGGAATCGTTGCAGACCCAAGTCTACTTAAAGGTAAAGAAGAGAAAGTTAAAGCAATTATCATCTCGCATGCTCATTTAGATCATGTAGGTGGAGTGCAATATATGGCCTCAATGTTTCCAAATGCATCGATTTACGGAACTCCTTATACTATTGAAGTTTTAAAAGTGTTAATGAAGTCTCAAATGACTGTAAGAGAAACTTTAAAAAATAAATTTATTAAAGTAAATGCTAACTCTTCATTTGAAACTCCAGCTGGAATGAAAATTGAGTTTGTGAACGTAACTCATTCAACACCACAATCAGCAATAGTTGCAATGCACGCTCCTGAAGGAATTGTTCTATATGCTATGGATTTTAAGTTTGATAATAGGCCTGCTCTTGGACAAAGAACTAATTATGAAAGACTTAAACAACTTGATAAAATGGGCATTAAACTTATGATTGCAGACTCTGTTCGTTCAAATAATAAAAGAAAGACCTTATCAGAAATTGTAGTAAAAGAGATGTTAAGAGATGTATTTATTGAAACTGATATTGTAGATACACAAGGAGTAATTATTACTACATTTGCAAGTCATATTACAAGACTTAAATCAATTATGGAATTAACTCAAGAGTTAGGTAGAAAAATCGTATTTTTAGGAAGGTCAATTTCTAAATATGCAAGAGCTGCTAAAAATGCTGGAATTATTGATTTTAAAGCAAAGGGAGTTGAAATTGCTGAGAGTCCTGCTGAAGTAAATAAATGGCTAGATATTATTAATAAGAGTAAAAAAGATTATATTGTTGTATGTACAGGTCATCAAGGAGAAGATAATGCAGTACTTTCAAAAATTGCAGAAGGAAGAACTCCATTTGAATTAAAAGAAGATGATAAGGTGATTTTTTCTTCAGAAGTAATTCCTACTCAAATTAATATTGAAGCTTCACAGATATTGCAAAGTAAACTTGAAGCTTATAATTGTAAAATTTACAGAGATATTCACGTATCTGGTCATGCATCAAGAGAAGATCATAGAGATATGCTAAACATGGTACATCCAAAGTATTTAATTCCAGCCCATGCTCCTGTTGTACTTAAAGAAGGAATTGTAGAAGTAGCTCAAGAAATGGGATATGAGTTAGGTAAAAACTTATTATTATTAGAAGATCAACAAAAAAGAGAATTTTAATATTGTCTTAATAATTTAGATTTTACTTTTTCAAAAGTTTTTTAAAAAATTAATTATTTATTTTTATATGGTAGTACATAATTCTGAGTTTGATAAATCTTTGAAAAATTTGCCTAAACATGCTCTTGTTGTTGATAGAATGAGTGGTTTAGAAGAAATTGCAAGTCGTGAATTTAACTTAGTTATATTTCCAAGAGAATATTGTGAAGATAGAGCAGATTTTGCAAATTTAGTAAACCCTTCAGTAGTTCGTGGTTGCGGACATTCAGCTTATATTAACTTATCCAATTCTCCTGATCATCGGGCAAAAAAATCATTTTTAGAGGATTTTGATTTTTTAACAAAACTCATTGATAGACTACAAGAAGATACGAGAGTTATTTATCAACCTACAAATAAAATACATGAAGGCTTTTGGCATCAAGACCCAGGGTTTACAATTAATTATACGCTTGTTGGACCTGGTGGATTATGGTCTCCCAATGATAATATCAAAAACGGTAAGCCAATTGACTTAAACTTAGTTAGACAATTTGGGACACAGCATATAGCAATTTATAAGGGAGAAGGAGATGACAATCCTGCGGGGCCTTTATTTCATTCTCCTCCAATTAGAAAAATTCCTGAAAAACGCATATTAATGCAATTGTATGAATGATAAATAAAACTAAAAGTTATTTCATTCTAAAACTAAGTTATGCATTATTTAATTTACTAATTTTGTGGTATTGTCTGATTTTGAGATTATTTGAATTATCTTTAATTAGAGTTATATTTTTCAATTTTTATGTTAAGATTTGAATTTATTAATGAATATTTTTAAGTAATGATATCAATTTAACTAATTATTTGTATACAAACCATTTACTATTTTTTTGAAATAATATATTTAAATAAAGAGATGAGAATAATAATTCCTGCAACTATAAATAATATCCAGGAAGGAATAAAAATTTCAATAGTTGTGATATTAAATATATTTAATATGAAAATTGCAAGTAAGATTAGTCCTACAATAATTCCTGTAAAGATTAAGAAGAGTTGAATTGTTTTATTCATAATATCTTTAATAAATATAGATTTAAAAACATACGTTTAAATATATTGATTTTACTATTTTAATATGAATAATAAAATAAAAAATATTATCGATAGTTTTCTAAAAGATTGGATTGTTAAAGATGAAGTTGAAGTAATATTTATTTGTGGAAGTTATGTAATAGGAAATCCTACTTCTTATAGTGATATTGATATTTATATAGTTACAAATGATTCTCAAAAAATAAGAGAAAGGGGAAATAAGATAATAGATGGAGTATTGATTGAGTATTTTGTAAATCCTCCTCTTCAAGTTGAGAATTATATGCAAGATGAATTTAATTCTAATACTCAAATTACTGCTCATATGATTGTAACAGGAGAAATATATTATCAAAAAAATAGTCTTTTAGTTGAAAATTTGAAAAATAAAGCTCATGAATATTTGAATACTAACTTTAAAGAATTATCTAAAACATATATTGAAGTGTTAAAGTATGGATTGTGGGATGGGTTTGATAATTTACAAGAAGCATTTAAAAGAGGAGAAAAAACATTTGAAATGAGTTTTAACACATTTGTATATTCAAATTTATATGTTACTTATTCTAAATCTCTTAGGCTTCCAGTTATAAGTAGTGAGAGGGTTGAGAGATACTTAACTCAAAAGAGTTATAGAAATAAATATAGAGTGAAGGAATTTACAGATACATATTTTAAAGATGAGTTTTTGAAACTCTTTGAGTTAAATACTTATTCTCAGAAAATGGATACTCTTAAAGAACTAGTTCAATACGTAATTGAGCAAATGGAGGGATTAGAGTTAAATGGATTTAAAATAGAATCAGAATTAGACTTAAAATAAAAACTAATAATTAGTTACTATAAAAAAATTTAGGAGACAATAATTTCTCCTACCATTCCTTCTGCTGCGTGATTTCCTACACTACATAAGAATTCAAATGTTCCTGCTTCATCAAATGTAACTGTAAAACTATCAGTTTCTCCCTCACTAATTATTTCAGTTCCAACTCCTAATTCGGGAATTACGAAATCATGAGTTCCTCGAGTATTTGTAAATACAAATTCTACAGTTTCTCCTTGTTGAACTTCAATGAGGCTTGGATTAAATTCTCTTCCAAATCCTTCAACTTCAATGACTCTTACTGCCTGTTCAATAATTTGTTCATTTTGAGTTTGTTCTTCCTCTATTTCTTGAGTTACTTCTTGCGCTTCTTGACAACCTGCAAAAATAAGAGCAAGTGATAGTAGTAAAAGAGTTATAATTTTTTTCATTTTTTAATATTGATTTTTTTAATTGATAAAAATACTTGTAAATAAGAGTAGTAAACCCTTAATAGTTTAGATAAATATTTTCACTTATAAAAATCTTTTGATAAAATAAATTCATCGGATAAAATAATTATTTTAAAATTTTTAGTTATTTTTATCTTTGAAATACATTCTTATGGCAACATATGCAATGATAAAGTTTAGAATAAAAATTAATGAAGAAAATATAATGTTGAAGAATAGAGATGTTGTAGGCTCAAGTTGTAATAAAAATCTTGTCAATAAGAAAAAAAGAGAAGTGCTGAGAATTGTTAAAATTGCTATTAGTATGATAAAAAATCTTTTTTGAAAATTCATAATTATTCTATTAATATGTTATATTTTTAAAATTAAGTTTTAATCAACTGTGAAGAGTTGACTGTCGTGATCTACATTAAATAATCCTCCTCTTGCACCAGCATCAAGCCATCCATGAGCATAATTAAGAGCAGCAAATGCTGTAACTATTTCTCCTTTTTCTTTGAAATGATGAGCATCATCAATATAATTTTTAGCCATCTCTAAAAAATCAAGAGCCATTGTATGAAGATGGGTTCCTGTTGGAGCTACAATTTTCACTTTATTATATGCTCGTGTTGAAACATCAAAATATTTCTCTAATTTCTCGTCTGTAACTTCTCTATCCATTTTCATCATAAATATGGTTTAAAATTATTAAATTTGTGGGATTTTTTCTTCATGTCCACAAGCTTTACACTTGATCTTTAAATTATTATCTAAAAGTTCAGTATCAGGACTTTTACAATAGCTACATTCAACATATTGATTAAAATATGCATGAATTCCTTTATTGAGCATAGCAGGTTGAAATTTAGAAAAGAGTGTTACTTCTCCTCTATTGTTTATTTCTCCTCTAACTCCTACAAACTTAATTATAAATCTATACATATGAGCACTATCTCTATTAAGTTGCTTAGAAATATCTATGAAATTATTAATAGTAGTTCTTGTTTTTATAACTCTTCCTTTGACTAGTGGAATTTCAAATCGTTGTTTTTTAGTAAGGACTTTAGGTAATTCATTATAACACTGAGTAAGTAATTCTTCATATTTAGAATTTTCCATAAAAAAACAAAGAATTTAGTTTTTATAAACATTTACACACTTTATTTAATAATAGGTGTAGATATTTAGCTTAATCGTGTCCAATATGACCTACAGCCTGAGCTTGTCTAATTCCTCCTTTAAAATAGTTTGCTTGTGAGTTATATGAACAAGGAGACGAATCTGGACAAAGTTCACTATTAAATTGTATGTATTGACCTTCTTGATTAACTCGTGCTCCTCTTTCATCAAACATATCGCCTGAAGCTGTTACATACACTTTTTGGTCATCATTAATTACTTTAACTCTAAAATTAACTTCACCAATTCTACAGTGTCTTAAATTTGAAACTTGGCAGTTATTTGCACCCCATTCGCCTTGAACAGTAGGGACTGGAGAAGGGATAGGAGAATTTATTTCATTTTCAATGTATCCTAAAAGAAGACGGATTTCTTCTTCTAAATCTTTAATTATAATTTCAGAAGCCCGAATTTCAGATACACTCTCTTCTTCTTGTGTTATCCTTTGCATTACTTCGTGCATTTGTTCAATAGCTTGTTGAGGAGTAATTTGTTCATTATCATTTTCATCAATTAGTTCTTCTCTTTGAAACTGATTATATAATTCTAAAATATGTGCATCAGTTGGTTCAACATCATAGAATTGTAAGAATCCACTCACATCAATCTCTTGGGAATTTTGTAGAGAGTCTACATAATCATTAATTATTTGAGGTAGTGAATCGGGTTCAAAATTATTTCGAAGCGTTAAACCATTGATATGTTGAATACTTCCTAGAGAAGGATTATTTGGGTCAGTATGAGTACTTATTACAGTTAATTTATTATCTTCACTCATAAACCCTGTTTGGATAATTCTTTCTTTTGTACTAATAAATACTACTCTTTCATTTTCAGTTAGGGACTCAATTTCAACAGAACTGGGATCTGAAATTTCATTAACTTCAATAGTTCTTTCATCTAAATTATTGATTTCAATCCCCAAATAGTGGTCGTTTGAAACCCAAACATCTAAAGTAGGTTCGCCCAAATCATTTTCTGATTCAATAATACAATTTCCTGATTCTCCACACCCGACTGAGGGTGTTGCAATAGTCGTATCTTGCTCAGTTGAATATGCTTGAATAGAATTTCCATTTTGATCAAAATATCTAATATCTCCATTTAGCCCATAATTCCCATTTTGAAGAAGAGTGTATCTACCCGAACTTAAAACTTTATCTCCACTATCGGTCTCAATTGGAGAATTTAATACTTCTACAAATTGTTCATTCTGACTATCTCTTCCAATAATCATATCATCACCTCTAAATATTTCACCCCTAATTACAACTTCCACCTCGACATCATCTTCAAGTTTAGTAATTGTATATTCTTTAACACCATCTATAGTTCTTGATGAAATTTCACCACTATTTACTCGAATCCCATTATCCAACCGTACACTTCCATCTGGAAAAACATTTCTAACATCATCAACATGATATCTAACAAGTCTTTCATCCTCAGTTCGAGCCTCCATTTCACGCTCGGAATGATCAAATTCAACTACTTCAAAATCATTACTCGAAGGAGGTTCAATACCTTCTTGTTCTAAATATTCGTTAAATACTTCAGGGTGATCGTTAGCATGAGAAGGATTTTCCTCAATATGTCTTTCATATCCATCACGAACAACAAGTTCTTCGAGCAATTCAAGTCTACCAAATAATTCCAACAGTTTTATAATTTTGTCTCTAACTCGTTCATCTTTTATCAACTCTACATCATCAAAGACTAACTCTATAAATCTAATCCAGCTATTATCAAACGCCTCATCTATCATTTCAGAACTAGTAATGAGTAATTGAGGGTCTTCATTTAAAGTCTCCCACGCCTTATCTCTATCTCTATTAAATCCTTCTCTAGGGTCTTCCTCAAATTTCTCTT
>JBLKOJ010000015.1:0-12222 GCA_047602745.1 Candidatus Woesearchaeota archaeon
TTTGGAAAATATTATTTGGGTAGTGATCAAAAATATTATGTAGAAGATGTATATGTAATTGAGAATTCTTTGATAAAAAAATTAAGTAGGTTTTTCAAGTAAAATTTTAGAAATAATAATATTTTCAATGCTCACTTAATTAATTGGAAAATTGGAGTAAGAAAATATGAAGGATTTGGAGGATAGTATTTATTTTTGTTAAATTAGAAATAATTTTAAAATTTAAAATAAAGTTTTTAAACAATTAAATTTAATATCTATTATGTTAGTTGATATTAATTCACTTCTTCAAGAGTGTGATAGTACAATTTCTCAAATCAATTCTCAATTAGAACAAATATCAACTCAAGAACAGCAATATCTGGAACTAAGAGGACTTTTGGGATTTAAAAGAGAATTTTTAGATAAAGTAAGAGAATTAGTTACAAAAGATAAAGAAGGAATAAAAAAAGCAACACAGTATATTCAATTAGATAAATATGGAGAATTTCTAAAACATTTTAAACAAGATTTAGATACTTTTTCACAATATTTTGAAATTAAAAATGATTTAAATCCTAATATTATAAAGCAACAATTATCTTGGTTAAAAACTCAGTATGAAATATTTTTAAAAGATGATGTAGAATTACAAAAACTACTACAATTAAAAGCAGTTGCTCGAGATTATCCATATAAAAAATTTGAAAATGAGGAGAATAAAGTTTATCAAATAATGCAAGAAACATTTGGAGTATTGGATGATAATTTTAAGAGTTCTCTTTTTAGCCAACAAGGAGCCTATCTATTCACACTTTTATATGAAATGAGTGAAAGTGAAGAAACTTATAAAAGTGTTTTAGAAAAAGGATTTACATTTGGAGTATTTCAAGCTAAGAGTATTCAACAACTACCTTCTTTTGATTTATTGCAAGTAATTCAAAAATTTATCAATTTACGAAATTTTTGTCAAAGTGATGAAACTTATAAACACATCCTTTTTTATGCAATTGCATATGGAGTACTTCAAGCTAAGAGTATTCAACAATTATCTTCTCGTGTTTTATTACAAGTTATTTCAAAATCTGGACAGCAATTTATAAGTCTTCGAGATAAATGTCAAAGTGAAAAAAGTTACAGAGACATTCTTTTTTTTGGATTTAAAAATGGAGTGTTTCAGGCTATGAGCATCAATCAATTACAATTAGTTCAACTATTACAAGTAATTTCAGAATTTGTAAGTTTTCGAGATAAATGTCAAAGTGATGATACCTATAAAAGTATTCTTTCTTATGGATTTGCATATGGTATACTTCAAGTTGAAAATATTAGTCGATTACCCTCTCCTCAATTATTACAAGTAATTTCAGAATTTGGACGGCAATTTATTCATTTACGAGACTCTTGTCAAAGTGATGAAACATTTAAAGAAATTCTTACTTATGGATTTGCATATGGTATACTTCAAGTTGAAAATATTAGTCATTTACCCCTTCCTCAATTATTTCAAGTTATTTCAGAATCAGGACAACAACTTATCAATTTACGAGCATTAACAACTAATGCTTTTCAAGATTATATTAAAATTATTTTAAAAATAGTTAGAAAAGAATCAAATTTTGAAGATATAATTCAAACTTTTAATTCTCTACTGGAGCTATGTAAAAAATTAAGAGTAGAGTCTTACTCAAGATTTGAATTTATTTTTCAATTAAATAAACCTTACTCTGAATTAATTCAAGATGAGGATTATAATAAATTTATATCAGAGGCTAAAATTTTAATCCCTAATGAATATGAGGCATTTAAACAATCTCAAAATAAATTAATTTTTTTTGAAAATCAGGGAAGGAGATTACAAGAAATCTTTCAAGGAGACTTACAAGAAGAAATTTCTGATCAGTTAGTAGGACTTGTTAGATATGTATTTTATACAAATGATCAAACAAGAACATTTGCTCAGTATCAACAGAATCTTTTAAATTGGAAAGATAGAAATAATGATATTCCAGTGCCAATTAGAAATTTCAGTATTTCAATTATATTAAAAGGAGTTGAATACTCATTAAAAAACTTTAAATCAAGTAATTTGAAAAAAATAAATACAGCAAGAGCTATTTTTGAACGTTATTCTTCAGTTCATGAGAAAATAACACAATCAAATATAAACCCTTCGACAAAAGAACAAATTTTATCCCAATTGCTAGATTTATTACAATTTAAATTTACAACTAAAATAAATGAATTGCAGCAAAACGAAGAATTCATTATACAAAGAGATAAATTATTCTTTCTTATCTATTCCTATGTAAATTCAAACCAAGTAGAGTTCATGCATTCTTTAGAATCAGAATTTGAAGAAAAATATGAAATTATTTTTAATTACATTACTTATTTAAACGATACCTTATTTGAAATTTTTAGAGATTTATTAAACCATAAAGATTACGCAAATATCAGGCAAACACCTATTTTTGAAAAAATTCAATCGGATTTCAACGAAAAAAAAAAATAATAAAAAATCTCAAAGGGATAGAAGAATTTAGAAATAAAAATAAATTAGATGACAACAATATGTTAACTCAAGAGGGAATATGCTATCAACTATTTTCACTTTTTTTCCGCAGTGATTTAAAAAAAATGAAAGAGTATGTGAAATTACGCTTTGATATTAAAAAATCAGACAATAAGAAATTAATATTGAAATTATCTAAGAAGAAATTACACGTCTGCGGTTTAATGAATTTTGGAGTTTGTACTTCACAAGATTCAAACTTATGGAATAGCACTGATTTCTGGCAATTATTAATTTTTGATGAACAATTAGTCGCTCATGGTGGAGTTATGATTAGGACATGCGAAATTAATTCAAAAATGTATTTATCAATCTCCATTAATCCAACAAACAAATTGCTTTCTTGTGTAAATTCAAATGAATTATACTTTAAACTAATTAAAACTTGTGGGGTCATTGCTAAAAAAATAGGATATTCAGGTGTAGTTATCCCCTGTCCTGAAAATATATATTCAAATAGAAGTCAAATTCAGACTATCGTGAGGTCTAAAAATTATAAAATTGAGCCTTTATTAAGTCCTAAAGAGTATACATACAGACCTTTTTACAATTATAATAGTGTTTATATAGTTTCTCTTCCATTATGGAGAAGATTATTTAAATTATAGTTCTTTTAATCATATTATTTTAATAATTTAGTAAATATAATTTTTAAAATTCATTCTTATTAAAGTTTCATTTTTAAAAAAGTTTTATTCCACATCATCTATTTTCTTTAATTTAGTCTTATATATTCCCCTATTACTGTATCACTTCTTATTTGAGTTTTTTTTTGATTTCATATCCAGTTTTAATTCTTATAATTCTTGTAGTTTTTACAGTTATATCTATAAAATTTTTAGAGAGTTTTAGTTGGATTTTTTCTAAAATCTAGAATTTTTTTATTATATGAACTATATTTATTTTCAAGGAATTCAACTTAATGTAAGAAGATTTTCTATGATAATGTTTGGTGAAAACCTGACTCTTATGATATTTCAATGTGGATTCTCTCACTACTCACAACTGTAAGTTTTGAAGTGAGAACATATAAATTAATAATGATTTTTTCAGTATTATTTGTTTCAATTATTTTAATTTACATTATTTGGAGGATTGGACTTAAAAAATTTAGGGTATTTAGTTAAAACCATTTTTAATTTAAATTTTGTTTAATTCAAGTCTACAAATTCTTTTAAATTCTCCCCCATTTATCAGTTATAATGTCAGTTGAAAATCAGAAAATTAAAGATGCAATTTATGGTGCTGCTCTTGAAAATGCAGTATTATTTAAAGGTCAAGCAAATCCAAAAGCGTTAATTGGGAAAATTATGCCTCAATTTCCAGAGATGAAACGAGATATGAAAACGCTGATGATGCTCATTAATTTAGGTGTTGAGGAGGTAAATGCTCTAGGGTTTGAAAAACAACAAGAACTCTTACTTGCACAAAATCCTAATTTTTTTGAAGAAAAGCAAGAGAAGAATAAAAAAGAGAGTAAACTTCCAGATGTTCCACAAGAACTTGCAGAAAAACCTTTAATTATGAGATTTCCTCCCGCACCTAGTGGGAATTTACACTTAGGACATATTTTTGGGTTGGTGTATAATTATGAATATGCAAAACAAAGTGGAGGAGAGATTATTTTAAGACTTGAGGATACGAATCCTGAGAATATTTCACTTGATAATTATACTGCTGTAATTGAAGATGCTCAATGGATGTGTGATAACTCAATTAAGCAAATCTTTTACCAATCAGATAGAATTGAATTGTATTATAAGTATTTAGAGCAACTTATTGTACAAGGAGATGCGTATGTGTGTGAGGTTGACCCCGAAATATTTAAAGAACTCACAGATAATAAACTAACAAATGAGTGTCGTGAATTAGATTCATTAATTCATCTTCGAAGATTTGAGAAAATGAAAGCAGGAGAGTATGAAGAAGGACAAGCTGTGATTCGAATTAAAAGTGATTTAGAGCATAAAAATCAAGCAATGAGAGATTTTTCACTAGCAAGAGTAAAGTATGGAAATCATGCAAGAGTGAGTGAAAAATATGCTTTGTGGCCAATGTATAATTTATGTTGTGCTATTGATGATTCAGTGATGGGAATTTCATATATTGTCAGAGGAAAAGACTTAGAAATTGGAGCAGAGCGTCAAGATTTGATTAAAGAGAAACTTGGACTTACTAAAGTTCCTTATTTTCATTATGGAAGGATGAAATTTACTGATTTAGAACTTTCAAAAACTAAACTCACACAACAAGTTAATGAGGGTGTGTATGATAGTTGGGATGATGTAAGACTTCCAACTCTTAAAGCGTTTAGAAAAAGAGGATTTAAAGCACAAGCATTTAGAAAGTTACTCATTGAGATGGGGATGTCTAAAAGAGATTCTAGAATTTCAAGTTTAGAATATATGAAATCGTTGGAATTTTTTAATAAAGAAATTATTGAGCCAATTTCAAAACGAGCATTTTGTGTACGAAATCCAAAAAAAGTGATTATTACTAATTTTGAGGAGATCAATATTACACAAATTCAAGCTCCTGTGCATCCAGCAAATGAGGAAATGGGGAAAAGAATTATACATATTGATAATTCCATTGTAGTTGAAGAAAAAGATACACAAAAGTTACAAGAAGGAGATGTGATGAGACTTATGCATTTTGCAAATTTTGAAGTAGTTTCAAACTCACTGGAAGAATTAGAATTAAAATATCTTTCACAAGAGTATTCAAAAAAGTTAAAGCTTAAAGGAAATATTCATTTTGTATGCACTAATAAGTCTGAAAAAATTAAATTGATAGACTCTGATAATAGAGTTCAAGAGTGTTTTTGTGAACAATTAGAGTATGATTTGAAATTTGAGGACTATTTACAGTTTGAAAGAGTTGGATATGTCAAATTTGATGGAGAAGAAGGTAATAAAAAAATACTTTACTTTACTCAGCAATAAATTTATAAATCAATTCAAATTCAATATCATTATTCTAAGTGAATCTTAGGTATTTCTAATTGTAAAAAATTTACAGTCCCGTAGTGTAGTGGACTATCATTTGAGACTTTGGATCTCAAGACCCCAGTTCGAATCTGGGCGGGACTATGTTTTTAAAACTAAGATTCCTATTAATTTAAAATATTTTAAATTAGTTTAGGTTAATTTCTTCAAATTACTAATAATTTTACAACGATAATACTATTTGTAATTTAACAATCAAAACTTATATAAACAAAATCATATTTATGTAAGTTAAATAGCTAAATTTTTTAGTTAGGAGTTAGATAAAAATGTCAGATATTAAATTACAGCATGCTAGTGCTCTTAGAAGTGGAAGTTATATTTTAGTAGATGGGGAACCATGTATCGTAAAAGACACTCAAACTTCAAGACCTGGTAAACATGGGCACGCAAAAGTGAGAATTAAAGCAACTTCAATTATTACAGGTTCAAACAAAGAAGTTGTGAAACCTGGACATGATAATGTAGAAGTTCCACTCATTTTGAAGAAGACAGCCCAAATACTTTCAATTGTTGGGGATGATATTGAAATGATGGATATGGAATCATTTGAAAATGTTTTAGCTGATAAGAAATTTGCAGATGAAGAGATTAGAGATTCAATTGAGGCAGGTCAGAGTGTACTATATTGGCAAGTTACGGGAAAAATATTAATTAAACAAATTACGGGGAATGAATAAAAATGGGAATTTTTAAAGAAGCAGAAGCAAGACTATTTAAAGATATTTATGTCTGTCAAAGAACAGGAAAAAAAATGAGATTGCCTATTAATAAATTTTTATCTGGAAAATATTCAGTAAGAAAAGGGATGAGTATTTATTTAAGGCCGGTGAGAAAGAGATCTAAGAAGTAGGGATTGATTTTATAGTAATTATTTTATTATAAAATTAAAAGATAAATTTATAAATATAGGTTTTATTTAATAATTAATACAAAATGGCAGGATTTTTTAGTAAATTAGGTGGAAAGAGAGAAACATATGTAGAAGATACTCAAGATGAGTATCTAGCTTTAAATGAAAATGAGATTATTGTTAATAATCCCAAAAGAGAATATGATGTAGAGGTTCAAGTATTTGTTCTTGATGATTATGAACATATTAGAAAAATATTAGACACAATTAGAAATGAAACTACTATGTGTTTAATCGACATTCACTTATTAAGGAATAAAGATCCTGATGAACTAAAAAAAGCTATTGACAAACTAAAGAAAACTGTTGAAGCAGTAAGTGGAGAATTGATTGGTTTTCATGAAAACTGGATTATGGCAATCCCTAAAAATGTAAAAGTTAGGAGAAACAAATAATAATTTCAATAGTTATTAATTTTTATTATTTCAACTTCTCTTAAGAAATTCAAATAAGAAGATTTCAAGTCTAAAAATTTTATAGGGATTTGTTTAATATAAATCTTTCAGAGTATATTTTTGTTGATTTTACTTATTAAAATTCAACAAAAAAAATTTATGTGCGGAGTCCCATTTTACAATTTATAAAAATTCTTCAAGTTAAGAATTCATCACTTATCAATCGTTACAATTCTTTTTATACTAGAATTTTTGCTACTTAGTATTACAAAGCTGAATAAAATTATTTAGTGTAATACTGGTTAAAAAATGGATTTCCTAGTTAAAAATGCATTAGAAAATATGAATGATGGTTCATCTTCAGAGTTGGATCAATATGAAGTAGGGCAAGCTAGAATGATTGTTGTTGGATGTGGGGGTGCTGGACAGAATATGATCGATTGGTTGTATTCAAAAGGAGTTCAAGGAGCAGAAATTGTAGCTGTAAACACTGATTTACAAGATTTAAAGTTGAAACAAGCTGATAAAAAGATCTTGGTTGGAAAAGAAGTAACAAGAGGGTTGGGGGCAGGAGGAAGGCCCGAAAAAGGGGCTGAGGCTGCTCAGGAAAGTGCTCAAGAAATTAAAGAGGCTATTCAAGGAGCGGACATGGTATTTGTTTGTGCTGGAATGGGGGGTGGAACTGGAACTGGAGTAGCACCCGCAGTTGCTAAAATTGCAAAAGACATGGGAGCAATTGTTATAGGCGTAGTTACAATGCCATTTAATATTGAAAGAGCTAGAATTGATAAAGCAGAATTTGGTTTGAAAAAATTACGTTCTGCATGTGATACAGTCGTAGTTATTGATAATAATAGGTTGGTTAAAATTGCGGGTCAACTTCCAGTTAAACAAGCATTTGCTGTGGCTAATGAATTAATCTCAGTAATGATTAAAGGAATCGTAGAAATAATTTCAACTCCTTCACTTGTTAATTTAGATTTTGCTGATGTTAAAGCAATTATGTCTTCAGGTGGTGTAGCTACTGTTGGAATAGGTGCAAGTGATACAAACAGAAGAGTTGAGGAGGCAGTAGCCGAGGCTTTGGAAAACCCGTTACTAGATATCGATTATAAGGGTGCAACGGGTGCTTTGATTCATATCACGGGTGGAGAAGACATGGTATTAGAAGAAATTAATAGAGCTGGGGAATTAATTACTCACCACTTACACCATGATGCTAATGTAATTTGGGGGGCAAGAGTTGATGAAAGCCATAATAAAAGAATTACAATCATGAGTATCACAACAGGTGTAAATTCACCACAAATTTTAGGACATGAAACTAAAGAACAAGCAATTAAAGCTGGTGAAAAAAATGCATCAGATTTAGGAATTAAAACTATCTAGAATACTAGCTTTAGTTTTTAAATTTTAATCAGTTTTAAAATCTGTTTTAATTTTTTAATTTTTTAAATTTCTTGAGTAATGTTTGAATAAACTTTAACTTATAAAAATGTAGTGAAATTGTTATCTTATAAAATGATTGAAAATATTTTTAAATAAATAAATAAACAATAAATTGATTATGATAAAAATTTATTCTTGGAATGTGAATGGAATTAGAGCAGTTTTAAATAAAGGTTTTTATGATTTTGTTAAAGAGCATAGTCCAGATATTTTGTGTATTCAAGAAACTAAAGCATATGAAGAGCAAGTTAAGATAAATATGTCTCAATTTGGTTATAATTATGAATACTGGAATAGTGCTGATAGAAAAGGATATTCGGGAGTTGCAATTTTTTCTAAAATTAAACCTATAGATGTAATTTATGGTATTGAAAATTTAGAACTTTCAAATTTAGAAGGAAGAGTATTGACTTGCGAATTTGAAAAATATTATCTAGTTACTGCATATACACCAAACGCTAAAGATGATTTATCTAGAATTCCTCTTCGACATGAAGAGTGGGACCCTGCTTTTTTAACATTTTGTAAGAAACTTGAAATGAAAAAACCTGTAATTTTTTGTGGAGATTTAAATGTTGCTCATGAACCAATTGATTTAAAAAATGATAAAGCAAATGTTGGTAAAAAGGGGTTTACATATGAAGAAAGAGAAGGGTTTAGTAATTTTATGGAAGCAGGGTTTATTGACACTTTTAGAGAATTATATCCTTTTGAAGAAAAATACTCTTGGTGGACATATATGGGAGGAGCAAGATCAAGAAATGTGGGTTGGAGAATTGATTATGTGTGTATTTCAAAAAATTTAAAGGAAATTTTACAAGATGCTCAAATTCATAATGAGGTTATGGGCTCAGATCATTGTCCTGTAAGTATTGTTATTAAAAATTAATTTTAAACTTACTTATATTAAGTGATACCTAATTTTTATTAATTATACTTACTTTTTTTGGTTAGCATGTTACAAAATACTAATAAAATAATCAAAAAAACTAAAATTATTGCAACAATTGGACCTTCTAGTGATAGTGTTGATATCATAAAGAAATTGTATAAATCAGGAATGAATGTTGCAAGATTAAATTTTTCTCATGGAAGTTATGAATACTTTGAGCAATTAATTTCAAATATTAGAAAAGTTAGTGATGAGATTACTATTCTTTTAGATACAAAAGGTCCAGAAATTAGGACAAGTCTTATAAACTCTGAGATAGATTTAGAATTAAAATTAAATCAAAAAATAACTTTATCTAATAATACTTTAGAACTTACTTCCATTTCTTGTATACAACTTGATTATAGGCATTTATTTGATGTTAAGCCTAAAAATTTGATATATATTGATGATGGAAGTATAGGAATTGAAGTTACAAAAGTATCTCAAAAAGACAAATTAGTATATGGTGTGGTTAAAATTCCAGGCAAACTGGGTTCAAAAAAAACTGTTTCAATTCATGGACATAATGTTAATATTGAATTTTTATCCCAAAAGGATAAAGAGGACATTAAATTTGGAATTAAACAAGGAGTTGATGTTGTGGCTGCAAGTTTTGTGAGAAAAGAAAGAGATATTATTGAACTTGAAAAATTTATTGATAGTAATGGGGGGAGGGGGATTAAGATTATTTCAAAAATTGAGCATGGAGAAGCATTAGAAAATATTTCAGGAATTGTTGATAGAAGTTTTGGGATTATGGTTGCAAGAGGTGATTTAGGGGTTGAAGCTCCCATTGAAAAAGTTCCATTTATTCAAGAGAGATTAGTTGCGATGTGCAATGAGTTTGGAAAACCAGTAATTGTTGCAACCCAAATGCTTGAGAGTATGAAAAATAGTAAAGTTCCTACAAGAGCAGAGGTTAATGATGTAGCTCAAGCAATATTACAAGGGGCTGATTGCGTAATGCTCTCTGGGGAAACTGCCAATGGAAAGTATCCACTTCAAGCAATTGAGATGATGAATAAAATTTGTTTAGAGTATGATTGTCAAGTTGAGAGTTGTATTTTAGATTCGATGAATAATTCTTCAAAAGATTCAAAAGGAAATGAATTAAATTTTGTGAGAAGAAATCAAAAAGAAGCTTCTTTATTTGTAACTAAATCTGCGTATTATGCAGCAAGAGATTTAGGAGCTCAAGCCATTCTGGTTCCAACTGAGAGTGGATTTAGTGCTCGTAAAATATCAAGATTTAAACCTCAATGTGATATTTTAGCTGTGACTAAGGACATGAGAGTTTTTAGGCAGTTGCATTTTTCATGGGGGGTGAGACCATTTCTTCACACTAGTGAATATGAAAATCATGATGGTATGATAAATGTATTAGTTGATGAACTTGTTAAAAAAAAAGTATTGGATAAAAAGAGAAGAGTAGTTATTGCTTCTGGAAAAACTGTAAACAAAAAAGGACATACGAATACTCTTGAAGTTTATAAAGTAGAGGATATTATATTTAGATTATAAACAATTTTTTAATTGTCAATTATCAGTAAATGTGCATTTGGATGAGAATTAGTGAAACATCTATAAATCTGGATGATTTATTTACATAGTTTCTTTAGATATTAATCTTAATTTAAACAACTTTACTAGCTATTGAAGATCTTATAAAGTTCAAAAGATACTAAGCTGTGAAAACGTAAAAAGTTTTCTAGATACTAACTTGAGTAAACGTTGAGGAGAAAAAATGTAAGACATTTTTTCACATCTAATTAATAAAACGATCACTCAAACAGGCTCTATTGCAGGATTTAAACGCCTTAATGATCCTCTTCTCCAATTTAATTCTCATAGAACTACACTTGGAAGACAGATTGATAAATTTGCTCAATATTCAACTCCTTTACTTAATTTCTTTATTCCAAAAGAATTTTTTAATAAAAAAGATTTGTTGATAATTATTGATTCTACATTATTAAAAGTAAAAGGAAATACTTACAAGAATACTATAAAATTATATGACCTTAATAAGGGAACGTATTATCAAAGATATAAAGTTTATACGTTTATTTTGAGTGATAAAAAGAGTTTTTATCTATATAAATTCATCATCAATCACGAATCTAAAGAGTCTATTCTTCAAATTCTAGAAGAGATTAAGAACTCTCAAATGCTTTTAAATTAGCAGTTAATGCGAGTTTTAAAGGAGATGTGTTCTTTAGAGAATTACATACTCGAGGATTCTTATTTTTTTAAAAAAGCTACTATGAATTGGATTTTTGACTATGGAAAAAGTTACAAATTAAAGGAAATTAGGGCTCTTATGCAAACCCAAAAAGGAGTTTATCAAGAAAAAGAAGTATTTTAGAGATAATTTGAAGTTATGATTAATCTCAAGAAAAAAAGATAATTGTTTGATTTTGACAAATGATTTTTGTTGTTCTATGAAAAAAGGTTTTAGTAGATATATTCAATGGTGGGATGTTGAAACATTTTTCAAAGAGGCAAAAGAAACTCTTTTTCTTCAAAAATTTATAAGAAGGAATACTATAAATAGTATTATTGCTCATATAGCCATTATATTTGCAATTTTTAGTATACTTATGTAATTCTCACGAAGATTAAATTTGAAAGTAAAAGGTTTCAAATTATTTATTGAGACGTATATCAAAATTAAAGGAATTATTAAAAAAATCAAACATCAGTATTATCTAAATGTTTAAAATTTGAGTCAAATAATATTCTAATTTTTTAATTTAAGAGTTAAATTAAATGGGGATGAAATTTGAAATGCACATTTACTGAATTATTTTCAATGAATTATTTCACTTCTAAAAAGAGAAAACATATTTATAAATAATTTTATTTTAAATTAATAATTACAATGCTTAATTGCATTGAATAGATTAAAAATGATGTATTCAGATAATAAAAAAGCTGCTCAAGGAGTAGGAACATTAATTATTTTCATT